>JAJQCL010000197.1:0-3941 GCA_021202715.1 Lachnospiraceae bacterium | reverse complement strand
CGCAGAACCGAAGAACACCGGACTCAGTGTTCCAGCCGTCACCATTTCCATATCGAGCTCCTGTCCGGCCCCGTCCAGCAGCTCGATGTCGTCCCGCAGCTGATCAAGATTCAGAGAACCGATCGTCTCCGCGGCCTCCGGCGCATCCACGTCCACCTCATGAGTCTCGATCTCCCGCTGTCCGGCTCCCTCGGCCTTGAAGGTCGTGATCTTCCGCGTCGCCCGGTCATACACGCCCTTGAAATTCTTCCCGGAGCCGATGGGCCAGTTAACCGGACAGGTGGCAATGCCCAGCACCTGTTCGATATCATCCATCAGATCAAAAGGATCCCGCGCCTCCCGGTCCATCTTATTGATAAAGGTAAAGATCGGAATATGCCGCATGACGCAGACCTTGAACAGCTTGATAGTCTGCGCCTCGACGCCCTTGGAACCGTCGATCACCATGACGGCCGAATCCGCCGCCATCAGCGTCCGGTAGGTATCCTCCGAGAAATCCTGATGCCCCGGCGTATCCAGGATGTTGATGCAGTAGCCGCCATACTGAAACTGCAGCACCGAGGAGGTGACGGAGATTCCTCTTTCCTTCTCGATCTCCATCCAGTCTGAGACGGCATGCTTCGCCGTCTTCTTCCCTTTGACGGAACCGGCCAGATTGATCGCGCCCCCGTAGAGCAGGAATTTCTCCGTCAGGGTCGTCTTCCCGGCATCCGGGTGGGAAATGATGGCGAAGGTCCGCCGTTTTTGTATTTCTTCTTCCAAATGTTCCATGGGTTCCTCCAAATATCCCGTTTATTCTAATCACCTCTGCGAAGCTCAATATTCGCTTATAGCTCCATTTCTCTAAGTACAGTATGTCGAGGCTTCTGATTATTTTTCCGCGTCTGGAAAAGCTTTTCTTAAAAGCTGCCGACAGCTCTCATTGTCTCATCTCTGCCAGACGATCCAGAATCTGCTCCGCCACCTCTTCCTTGCTGAGGAGAGGCAGCTCCTCGTCCCCCTGCGCCGTGATCAGCGTGACCACGTTGGTGTCGGTGCCGAAACCGGCTCCCACCTGCTTGAGATTATTGGCCACGATCATATCGAGATTCTTCTTTTCCAGCTTCTTACGCGAGTTCTCCACCATATGCTCCGTCTCCATGGAGAAGCCGCAGAGAATCTGCCCCGGACGCTTCCTCTCTCCCAGCGTACCCAGGATGTCCTTCGTCCGGGTCAGTTCCAGAACGGAGTCGTTCTCCTGCTTTTTGATCTTATTGTCCGCCACTGTCTTCGGCCGGTAGTCCGCCACGGCCGCCGCCATGATGACGATGTCACTTTCAGCGGCGTGCTCTGTCACGGCCTGATACATCTCTTCAGCGGAAACCACGTCCACGCAAGTGACATACGAAGGTTTCTCCAGCGACGTCGGACCGGTGACCAGGATCACCTCCGCCCCCCGGGCCGCTGCGACCTTCGCCAGCGCGTATCCCATCTTGCCCGTAGAATGATTGGTCAGGAAACGCACCGGATCGACCGCCTCCCGGGTAGGACCGGCCGTCACCAGGATGTTCTTCCCCTTCAGATCCTTTCCATATCCCAGAAGATATTCCAGATAGTCGACGATCCGCTCCGGCTCCTCCATGCGCCCCTTACCCGTGGTTCCGCAGGCCAGTTCGCCCTCCTCCGGTTCCAGGATGCAGAAGTTCCGCGTCTTTAACACCGCCAGATTATACTGCATAGCCGGGTTCTCATACATCCGCGTGTTCATGGCCGGCGCGACGATCTTCTCGCAGTCACAGGCCAGCATCGTCGTCGAAAGCATATCATCGGCAAGCCCGTGGGCGAACTTCGCCAGCACATTGGCATCGGCCGGGGCCACCACGAACGCATCCGCCCAGTCCGCCAGAGACACATGCTCTACGCGAATCTCATGATTCCGGTCGAAGGTATCTACAATACACCGGTGCTTCGTCAGCTGTTCAAAGGTCAACGGCGCGATGAACTGTGTCGCATTCTGTGTCATAATCACCTGCACGTTCGCCCCACGGCGCACCAGTTCCCGCGCCAGAACGGCACTTTTATAGCAGGCGATGCTGCTGGAAACGCCGAGCAGAATATTTTTAGCTTTCAGCATAAGGCTCTCTTCCTTCCTCACCGCCCTCCGGCGATGCCTCATTTCCGTGAATTTACTGGACAGAAAAATGCCCGTGTGATATAGTACTTTACTATGAAAGTCCCGGACGGCGGCTGTGTGGACTGCATGCTCGCATGCAAGGACACACAGACATCGGACGGGCTAACCCGAATGAGTATGTAGGCCGATAGGCCGGAATACGAATGCGGGTGGCAGCTGCGGGAGTGCGAAGCACGGAGCAGCTGACTTTCATACATGGTGGTGCCCGCGAAGCGGGCATGAGGGTTCGGTCTGTGTTTAACCTGACCCTGATTGATTATCTTATCATACGCGCACTCTGTTTGTCCAGAGAAATACACGATGCCATCGGACAATTTATGCCGAACGGAGAACCATCTATAGCATCAGACCGTTTAACAGCCGTGCGCAGGGAGGAGATACCTTATGATTTTAGCGATCGACATTGGAAATACCAACATCGTCGTCGGCGCCATGGAGGGAGACACTCCTCTGTTCGTGGAACGCCTTTCCACTGACAGCGGCAAGACCGACCTGGAGTACGCAGTTTCCCTGCGGACGGTTCTGGACATTCATTCTCTCAGTCTGGATGGCTTCGAGGGGTGCATCATCGCCTCGGTTGTGCCTCCGGTCACCGGCACCGTCAGTCTGGCGCTGGAGAAGCTGCTGGGACAGACTCCGATGATTGTGGGGCCCGGCCTGAAAACAGGGCTCAACATCAAGATCGAGAATCCGGCGCAGCTGGGCAGTGACCTGGTTGTGGACGCGGTCGCCGGCATCGCCGAATATCCGCTCCCGCTTCTCATCATCGACATGGGAACGGCGACCACCATCTCTGCGGTCGACCGGAAGGGCACCTATCTGGGCGGCGTCATCATTCCCGGCGCGCGGGTCGCTCTGGACGCTCTGAGCAGCCACGCTTCGCAGCTTCCCCGCATCAGCTTTGAGCCGCCGAAGAAGCCCATCGGTACGAACACCATCGAGTGCATGAAGAGCGGCACCGTCCTGGGGAATGCCTCCCTGCTCGACGGCATGCTCGACCGCATGGAGGAAGAGCTCGGAGAACCCGCCACCGTCATCGCCACCGGCGGTCTGGCCCGCTTCATCATCCCCTACTGCAGGAGGAAAATTCTCTATGACGACACGCTGCTGCTCAAGGGGCTGAATATTATTTATCATAAAAATGCGGATCGGAGAGGATGAAAAATATGTTTTATCGCTCCAACAAAGTTGAATATTTGTCCCACACTCTCAGTTGCCTTTCACAACTGTAAATGTTATAATACAATCATCTTCCGACATATTTCTTTTTCTGAAAAACCTCGCATGTTTCAAGATTTGCCAGCATGTCTTCTGCAGATCACCCATCCACTGCAGAACGCCTCGGGCAAAGGAGCTTGATGAGTCTCTGCGCTGCCGCAGGCAGTGTTGTTTACCATGCGAAAGGAGAAGATATGTCAAAAGCAGCACCAATTCAGCCAGTCAGCCGTTTGTACAAATCCCGTGTTTTCGAGATGATTTTCAGTGAAAAAAAGGAGCTTCTGTCTCTCTACAACGCGCTGAACGGAACAACTTATGACGATCCAGATCTTCTGGAAATCAACACTCTGGAGAATGCCATTTATATGTCCATGAGGAATGACATCTCCTTTGTCATCGCTTCCCGACTGAATCTCTACGAGCATCAGTCAACGATCAACGGGAATCTGCCCCTGCGATTTCTCATGTACACATCGGATCTGTTTTCCGTTCTCACCAGAGAAGCAAATTTGTATAGTTCACGGCAGATTAAGCTGCGGACGCCCGGGGG
>JAJQCL010000077.1 GCA_021202715.1 Lachnospiraceae bacterium | reverse complement strand
GACGAAGAGCCTGGACCGGGTGGACGATCTGGAGGATCTTGATGACATCGGCTTCGAGGTCCCGGACGGAATCGTCGAGGTGCAGATCTGCGCCAAATCCGGCAAGATCGCCAAATCCGGCGTCTGTACAGCGGACAAACGGAGCGGTATGGTCTACACAGAATATTTCGTAGAAGGGACACAGCCGACAGAGACCTGTGACGTCCATTACACCTATAAGGTCTGCAGCGAGAGCGGTCAGAAGCCCACAGAATACTGCCCCAGCACCAAGACAAAGGTCTACATCAAGCTCCCCGAGGAGACGACCGGAACCACCGACGACAACAACTATACGCTTTCCTCGAAAGCCAGACAGAGCTGTTCGATCCATACGTCGGCGCCCACGGAGGCGGAAACAGAGGAAGAGACAGAGACAGAGAAAAAGAAGTCAGATACCGGGGAGGATGACTCCGGCGGAGGCGGCGATGACGACGATTCCGGAGGCGGGGATGATTCCGGCGGAGGTGATTCCGGAGGGGACACGGCCGAAGGGGAAGCAGCACCGGAGAATGAATAACCCCGGGAACCTCCCTGATGAATAGAAAGGAGCGGCATCCGCCGCCCCTTTCTATTTTTATCCGCCACACCCTTTTCATCTGCACTGGCGGGCTTTCTCCACGCGATTGTGAACTTTCATCTATTCCTTCATCTTCGGCTTAAAAATCAGAGATGCAAGATAGCCAAACACCAGCGCTCCGCAGATTCCAGCCGCAGCGGCCGTGAGCCCGCCGGTGAAGACACCGAGGAATCCATCCTGATCCACAGCCTCGCGCACCCCCTTCCACAGCGTATTGCCGAATCCCAGCAGCGGGACGCCGGCTCCGGCTCCGGCCCACTCCAGAAAGGGCGGATAGAGTCCCACCGCCCCGAGGATAGTTCCCAGCACGACGAGGCCCACCATGATGCGCCCCGGCATCCATTTGGTTTTATCCATGAAGATCTGTACCACAACACAGATCACGCCGCCCACCAAAAACGCTCTGATATACTCCATTTCATCCTCCTCACACTCTCTCCAGCATCACCCCGTGGGCGATCCCGGGAATTGGCTGACCCTCGTTGAAGCTGACCGTGGAGAGCAGCGCGCCGGTCGGTATAAAGAGGATCCTCTTCCAGCGTCCCTCTCGCAGACGTGGGAGGATCTGCGCGCACAATGTCACAGCGGAGCAGCCGCAGCCACTGCCTCCGGCGTGCGTGTCCTGCCGCGCGGCGTCATAGATCTCGATACCGCAGTCGCGGTGGAAGCCCTCCAGACACACGCCCTCCTCTTTCAGCAGATCGATCAGGGCGCGCTGTCCCACGGTTCCCAGATCGCCGGTGTAAATCCAGTCATAGTAATCCGGCGTGATATCGAAATCGATCAGGTTCTGCATGATCAGGTCGGCTGCGGCCGGCGCCATGGCTGCGCCCATATTCATGGAATCCTTCACACCCAGATCCACGATCTTCCCCGGCGTCACCCCGGTGATCTTCACGGCTCCGCCGCAGCTTCCGAGGACGACCGCTCCGCAGCCCGTCACCGTCCAGGTGGTCGATTCAGGCCGCTGCGAACCATAGCCGAGCGGGAAGCGAAATTCCTTCTCCGCCGAAGCGAAATGACTGGACGCCAGGCACAGCACCCGCTCGGCGTAGCCCGCCGCCTGCGCCATCGCGCCGAGGCAGAGAGCCTCCCCCATAGTGGAGCAGGCGCCGTAAAGGCCGAAAAGAGGCAGCTGCAGATCGATCAGCCCAAACGAAGTAGCGATGAGCTGCCCCAACAGATCCCCGGCAAATCCATAACGGATTTCTTCCTTTGTCAGGCCCGCCGCCTCGATGGCGATCTGCGCCGCCCGCCTCTGCATGGCGCTCTCCGCTGCCTCCCAGCTGTCCTGCCCGAAGAGCGGATCCTCCGATACCTCGTCAAAGCACGCACCTAAAGGCCCCTCCGCCTCCTTTTGACCCACAATACTCCCGCTTCCCAGAATATGAGGCGGATTTTCAAATTCGATACTGGCCTTTCCCCGAATCATTTCTTCCCTCCTGCTATCGATTGATAGGAATAGTGTGGCGAATCGGCAGGGATTTTATTCTGGGAAATGTGATGTGCTTTCAATGGTACGCGGGAAATGATGAATGAGCCTTCACTTTCTCGGATTTCTTTGACTTTTTCTGAGAACGATGCTATGATGTGTGCGGCAATTCATATGCTGCATTTTGAATAAAGAAGAAGACCGGTCAGACCCGTGACCGTATGCCGCCCCCGGCGGCCCAAGGAGGATTTCATTTCATGATTACCGTCAGCAACGTGTCCCTGCGCTTCGGCAAGAGCGCGCTCTTTGAAGATGTCAATGTCAAGTTCGTCCCCGGCCACTGCTACGGCCTCATCGGCGCCAACGGCGCCGGGAAGTCCACCTTCCTGCGTATTCTGACCGGGGAACTGGAACCCACGAAGGGAGAGGTCATCATCACGCCCGGCGAGCGCCTGTCCTTCCTGAAACAGGATCATTTCCAGTATGACGAGGAGACGGTCCTGGACACCGTCATGCTGGGGAATCCCCGCCTGATCGAGATCATGCGTGAAAAAGATGCCCTGTATGCCAAGGCCGACTTCACCGAGGAGGACGGCATCCGCGCCAGCGAGCTAGAAGCGGAATTCGCCGGTATGGACGGCTGGGAGGCAGAGTCCGACGCAGCCTCGCTGTTAAATGGTCTGGGGATCGAGCCGGAGCTCCATTATAAATATATGAAGGAGCTGAACGGAAGTGAGAAGGTGAAGGTGCTGCTGGCGCAGGCTCTCTTTGGGAACCCGGACATCCTGCTGCTCGACGAGCCGACCAACCATCTGGATCTGGCGGCCATCGCCTGGCTGGAGGAGTTCCTCATCAATTTTGAAAATACCGTCATTGTGGTCTCCCACGACCGCTATTTCCTCAACAAGGTCTGCACGCAGATCGCGGACATCGACTATGGCAAGATTCAGCTCTACGCCGGGAACTATGATTTCTGGTATGAGTCCAGCCAGCTGATGATCCGTCAGATGAAGGAAGCGAATAAGAAAAAGGAAGAAAAGATCAAAGAGCTGCAGGAGTTCATTCAGCGTTTCTCTGCCAATGCTTCCAAGTCCAAACAGGCCACGTCGCGGAAGCGGGCTCTGGAGAAGATTCAGCTGGATGAGATCCGTCCCTCCAGCCGCAAATATCCCTACATCGATTTCCGGCCGGAGCGCTCCATCGGCAACGATGTACTGGAGGTGAAGAACCTCTCCAAGACCATGGATGGCATCAAGGTGCTGGACGACATTTCCTTCACGCTGACCCGCGAGGACAAGGTCGCTTTCGTCGGCTCGGACGAGCTGGCCAAGACCACTCTGTTCCAGATCCTGACCGGCGAGCTGGAGCCGGATGAGGGCAGCTACAAATGGGGCGTTACCACCTCTCTGGCGTATTTCCCCAAGGACAATTCGGCGGAATTTCAGAGCGATTACACGATCACTGACTGGCTGACCGGCTACTCGGAGATCAAGGACGTCACCTATGTCCGCGGCTTCCTCGGGCGCATGCTCTTCGCCGGGGACGACGGCATGAAGCGGCTGAATGTCCTCTCCGGCGGCGAACGGGTGCGCTGCATGTTCTCGAAGATGATGATCTCGGGCGCCAACTGCCTGATCTTCGACGAGCCCACCAACCACCTGGATATGGAATCGATCACTGCGCTGAACAACGGGCTGATCAAGTTCCCCGGCGTGCTGCTTTTCACCTCCCGCGACCATCAGATCGTGGAAACCACAGCCAACCGCATCATGGAGCTCATCGGCGGCAAGCTGATCGACAAGATCACCACCTATGACGAGTATCTGGCCAGCGACGAGATGGCCATGAAGCGACAGGTCTACACGGCAGCTACGTTGGAGGATAACTGATCCTATAATAAAAACAGCTCTTGCTCCCTCTATTGGTGGGAAACAAGAGCTGTTTTTTACTTACAGAAAATCCCGGATCCGCTTGCTGCGCACCGGATTGCGCAGCTTCCGCAGGGCCTTGGCCTCGATCTGACGGATACGCTCGCGGGTGACATTGAATTCCTTGCCGACCTCCTCGAGGGTGCGCGGATGCCCGTCCTCCAGACCAAAACGGAGGATAACGACCTGCTTCTCCCGGTCCTTCAGATCATCGAGGAGAACATCAATGTGCTCGCGGAGCATGACAGACTCCACGTTGCCCTCCGGCGTGACCGCATTGCTGTCCGCCACGAAATCGCCCAGATTGGAGTCGTCCTCCTCGCCGATGGGTGTCTCCAGAGAGGCCGGTTCACGGGCGATCTGCATGATCTCCATGACCTTCTCCTCGGTCATATCCAGCGCCTGCGCTAACTCCGCCGTGGAGGGTTCATAGCCCAGCTCCAGCGTCAGCTTCCGCTGCATCTTGGACATCTTGTTGATGGTCTCCCCCATATGCACCGGCACACGAATCGTCCGCGCCTGATCAGCCAGAGCCCGCGTCACGGACTGACGAATCCACCAGGTCGCATATGTACTCAGCTTATATCCTTTGGTGTAATCAAACTTCTCCACGCCCTTGATCAGGCCCAGATTGCCCTCCTGCACCAGATCCAGAAAACTCATGCCCCGGCCGGTGTAGCGCTTGGCAATGCTGACGACCAGACGCAGATTCGCCTCGATCAACCGGTCCTTGGCCCGTTCGTCGCCCTCGGACTTCCGTTTTGCGAGCTCCAGTTCCTCCTCAGCCGTCAGAAGCGGCACCGTACCAATCTCCTTCAGATACATACGCACCGGATCCTCTGTGCCGATGCCGTCCAGCAAATCGATGGCGTCCAGATCGATCTCCTCTTCTTCCTCCTCATTCACGGAGAAATTGTCGTCGTCGTCCTCGAGCACCATCTCCTCGACCGCTGTAGGTTCATCAGTCATGACCCGCAGCACATCGATGTTCTTGCTTTCCAGGTAATTGTAGACGCTTTCCATCTGCTCCGCATCCAGCTTTTCTCCCTTGAAGAAGTCGTTGATATCATTGATATCCAACGCATTATGCTTGGATCGGCCCAGTTCCACCAGCTTGTCCAACTGCTTCAAAAAATTGTCTTTCTCCACTGTGCGCCTCTCTCCCCATAATAAAATCGTATCTTAAAGAGACATTATAGCCTTTTTTTCTCCAAATGTAAACATGAAAAATCCCTTTTTCACGGATTTTTTTCACATTTTCTCCGATATTTCCGCGCTCTCCTCCCGCTTCGGCGCACATTCCGACCGTTTGCCGACCGTTTCACCGGCATCCGGCTTTCGCAGGATCCGAATCGGACAAAGAAGAGCTTCGACTTCGACTTCCGTGAAGGAACCGGCAAATTCGCCGTCCTTCACCCAATCGACAGGCGCCTCGCTGAAGAAATGCAAATGGTTCGCCTTGCGGCGGATCACCAGATTCGACCGGGCCTCCGGAGAAAGCAGCGTCGTCACAGCCTCCCCCCAACCCACAATATCAGACGGCATCCGGATCAGTGTCACCTCAAAGAGCCCGTCGTCCATCCGGATATCCTTCCCCCAGATGCCGGACATCCCGGCTACCCGATTGGAATTGCTGACAAAACCACACAGAAAATCTGACTCAAAGATCTCCTCACCGAGCACCGCGCGCACATGCCAGGGCTTCAGATCCATGAGTTCTTTGGCTGCTTCCATAATATAGGCCGTATGTCCCAGCTGCCGTTTCAGCGCCTGAGAGGTGGCGTAGGAGACCTCCGTGAAAGCCCCGAAACCGACCAGATAGCAAAACCAGGCATCATTCACTCTTCCGATATCGACGGGAAAGGGCGCGCCGCCCACTGCCACCTGCGCCGCATCCAGGATCCGTGCCGGCAGCTTCAGGCTGTGTGCAAAATCATTAGTCGTTCCAGCAGAAATATACCCCAGCTCCGGCCGTTTCTCCGGCGGAAGCTGCATCAGGCCATTGATGGTCTCACTCAGTGTCCCGTCTCCGCCGCTGCAAATCACACGATCCACATGGGCTCCGCGCCGTCTGACCACCGTTGTAGCATCCCCGCTCCCCTGTGTGATATACACCTCGGCCCGATAACCGGCTTTCACGCAGAGATCCAGAACATCTGCCAGCCGGGTTTTGATCTGGCCCTTTCCGGCATGCGGATTGACAATCACCAGCAATCGCTTCATATCTATTTCCTCCTGTCGCCTGTTCTCATGAGGTACGTCTTCTGTGGTTCCTTCTTCATTGAATATGTGCGGCATAGGCACGAAATGCCGTCGGAAGAGGATATTCTCTGCGGATCGTTTCCGCCTCCTCGAAGAACCACTCTCCCGGGATCTCCTCGTCCAGAGCGATCCGCCAACCGGTCATATGCCACTCGATATGCGAAAAGATATGACGGGCTTCCGGCAGATCCATCAGTTCACCGTCCCCGGCTTTTTCAGCCATCCATTCTTCCATCTCCGCCCGGCTTTTCTTGCCGGGAAGCCAGGGCAGCTCATACATTCCGGCCAGCAGACCTTCCTCCGGACGCCTGTGGATGGCATAACGGTTCCCGCAGGAAATCACCAGAATGGTCTTCTCTTCCACTGCACGCGCTTTTTTCACAGGCCGTACCGGATAGGCCTCCGGATTCCCCTGCTCGCGTGCGAGACAGGAAGCCGCCAGCGGGCAGGACGCGCACAAAGGCCGCCCGCCCGGAACACAGACCGTTTCTCCCAGTTCCATGATCGCCTGGTTAAAGACGCCTGCCTGCCCCGGCGGAAGAACCGCCCGAATCCGCTCTTCCGTGCACCGCCGCACCGACGCCCGGGAGATATCGGAATCATCGGCCAGATACCGCATCACCACGCGGAAAACATTTCCATCGACGGCCGGAACCGAGAGCCCCAGTGCGATGGATCCGATCGCACCCGCCGTATAGGAGCCGATCCCCGGCAGAGCCCGCAGTTCCTCATAGGTCTTCGGCAGATCTCCGCCGTATTCATCCCTGCAGACACGGGCGGCCCGCATCAGATTCCGGGCCCGGCTGTAGTAGCCCAGTCCTTCCCACAGCTTCAGGACCCGCGTCTCCTCCGCGTCCGCCAGAGCATTTACATCCGGGAAAGCCGCCAGGAAGCGTTCGTAATATCCGCGGACTACCTCGATGCGTGTCTGCTGCAGCATGATCTCGGAGATCCACACCCGATAGGGTGATGGCGAAATGCGCCAGGGAAGCTCGCGCCGCGCCGACGCATACCAGGCAAGAAGAGGCTCCGGCATCGCTGCCATCCGCTGGCGGACCTCTGCCTCCTCTGTGTCACATATCTTCTCTCCCATCACAGCCTCCACATTCGATTCCTGACCGCATGATGACACCACGGATTGCTCCGTGCTTCGCACTGCTGTGCATAAGTTCGATTACGAAAATCAAAGATTTTCTATCTCACTTATCCCGCAATCCTCACAACATTCGAAATCCGCTCATTTTGGCCAATATATCGGCCAAAATGGCTACTTTCGAATGTTGTTGCGGTCCCCAAGATCATGAATACGAATGTAAACATTCGATTCCTGATCTTTGGTCCCTTGTGTCATCATATCATACCTGTCAATCAGTGTCCATTTACTCTTCTTTCTTCATGTAATCCGAATCTCATCGTTTCTGTGCTGAGCTCTCCATAAAGAAAACGCCCACCGGTTTCCCGACAGGCGCTCTGACTCCGAGAAATTACACCAGATGCAGCTTCCGCGCGACACGAAGCATCGAGCCCCCTTTGGGGATCTTCCGCAGTTCCGCTTCGCCCACTGCACCGGTCTTCAGGATCATGACAAAATACACGAGCACAGCCAATACAATGGCAACCGCCACAGAGATCACATTGCTCTTAAGCAGAGAATAACAGGCCTCGTAGCTGCCCCAGGCCACGGCTCCCATGACCGCCGCCGACAGAACCGGCAGCAGGAAGGTGTGCATATATTCCTGCCGGTAGGTCAGGCTCTTTCGCACCGACCGCTGGTTGAGAAGACACATGGTAAACGAGTAGACGATGGCCGCGAAAACGATGCAATACTGATTCCAGTCCGTAAAGAGCAGAAGCGGAACCAGAATGACCGTCTGCACCACCAGCGCGATGGCCGCATGGATGACAGGCCGGTTGACCTGGCCGATGCCCTGAAGCACCGCATTGGTCAGGGTGGAGAGAGAGTAAAACACCACCGTAATACCGGAAGCGCGCAGCAAAGACGCAGCCGTATCCAGAGACTCCGGCTGCGGGAAGAGCAGCGCCGTGATCGGTTTCGCCAGCACCGCCAGACCCACGGCAGCCGGAATCGCGATCAGCATCGTCGTCTGTATCGCCGCAGCCACCTCGTCGCGGGTTCCCTGCACATCCTTTGTGGCATAGGTTCCCGAAATCGAGGGGATCATTGCCGCCGACATGGCCGAAGCGATGGCAATAGGAATGTTGACAATCACCACTGTTTTCCCGGAGTAGATCCCGTACATGGTCGCCGCCTCCGAGGAGGTATAATGCTTCACCAGGAGCATGATCCGCACGTATATGGTCTGATTCAGGGCGGTACTCAGGTTGTAAATAAAAGTGCTGAGAATAAAAGGCGTCACCATGAAAACGATGAGCCTGAGCCCTTCTCCGGTGGAAAGCACATGCGTCTCCTGGTCTGCGTCCACCTTCCGCAGGATCTGCTTCCGGTTCATCATGTACAGACCGTACATGAAAAGCAGCGCAATCAGGACTCCCGCACCGGTACCCATAGCGCTTCCTGTGGCGCCGCGAATGGCTTTTGTCGTGGAATCCGCCCCGGCCACTGCCGTCTGGATCAGAAGCCAGGCCGCAAAGACACTGACAACAGCGTTGACGATCTGTTCCAGAATCTGTGACAGAGACGTCTGTATCATGGTCTGATGCGCCTGAAAATAGCCACGCAGCACGCCCAGCAGACCGGAGAAAAAGATCGTCGGCACAAAGACCCGCAGAACACTGACGGTGTTGGCGTCCACCAATACTCCGGCGAAAACAAAAGTAAACAGGCTGGCAGCGCCGCCCACAATCACCACATAAATCAGTGCGCACTGAAAGATCCGATGCGCATTTTTATATTCCCGGAGAGCCAGCCGCTGGGCAATGACCTTCGAGACAGCGGAAGGAATGCTGTAGGAAGCCAGCAGCAGAATGATCGTATAAATATTGTAGGCCATGCTGTAATAGCCGTTTCCCTCATCCCCGATGATACTGGTCAGAGGTTTCCGGTACAGGATGCCGATGATGCGGACGAGGATCCCGGCGATCGCCAGAATGCTTCCCTGCATGATGAAGCCGTTCCGCTTATTCTCTTGGTTCATGACAGTTCATGTCCTCCTCATTGGTTACAGATTTCTTCCTCGAAGGGACGGATAAAAAGCCCGTTGCAGAGCTTCGGCTCAAACCAGGTGGACTTGGGCGGCATCGTCGCCCCCGCATCGGCCACAGCCAGAAGCTCCTCCATAGAAGTAGGATACAGCAGGAAGCCGACGCGGTCCCGCCTCTGACATTTTTCTTCCACCGCCTGAGCCTGTTTCAGGCCTCCGATAAATTCCAGGCGGCTGTCATTTCTCACATTTCCAATGCCCAGAATCGGCCGCAGAATACGATTTCCCAGCACGGACACATCCAGACTGCCGGGAACCTCCTGCGGGCGCAGCTCCTCGCGCAGCGTCAGCCGCCGCCACCGGCCGGACAGACACATGCCAAACTGTCCCCGACGGTTCGGGATCGCTTCCTGCCTGCTCGCACAATCCTCCATCTGAAAGGAACGCGCCACCTGTTCAAGAAACCTCGTCTCCGTGCGGCCATTGAGCCCCTCCACCATACGACTGTAGGGAAGAATCCGCAGCTGATCATCAGGAAAGCAGACACAGGTGAACCAGTTCCACGGCTCTTCGCCGGTGTAATCCGGCTTCGCTTCCCGTCTCCTGCGGCAGATCTCCGCAGCTGCCATGACGCGATGGTGTCCGTCGGAAATATACAGGGACGGCACACGGCTCATGGCCTCCTGCACCCACGTCATCTCCACCGGGTTGCTGATCTTCCAGATCTTATTCTGTATGCCGTTTTCAGACAGGAAATCATAGAGGGGCGGCCGTTCCGCCACGGATTCCATCCATTCCGTCAGCTCCTGCCGCCTCCGATAAGCCATCAGGATCGGCCCGCCGATCTGCGCCCGGCAGATCTCCATGTGATGCGCCAGATCCTGCAGCTTGCTGTCGCGCACCTTCTCATGGGCGCGGATCGTGCGGTTGAACAGATCGTCCACCGACGTGCAGCCCACCAGTCCCGTCTGCGCATGGCCATCGCTTTCCAGGCGATACAGATAGAAGGCTTTCTGCCGGTCTCTCACCATAATATGTTTTTCCACCCACGCAGTCAGCGTATCCGCTGCCATCTGGTAGGCCCTGTCCGCATCTCCGCGGCCGCGTCCCATGAGGAGCCGCGGATGCACGATCCTCGAATAACTCAGCGGGTTGTCCTCCATCTTCCTCCGAATCTCATCCTGGCTCATCGCGCTGTGCGGCCCCGAAGCGATCTTCGCGGCCAGCTCCGGCTCCGGCCGGATACAGGAAAACGGTCTCAGTACAGCCATCCTGGAAACTCCCCTCTCATCTCTTTTCTCCGTATATCTCTGAATAGTCCTGATGCAATGCCTTGTGCAAGCGTTCCATTCCTGACTTTGGGTCCCTTGTGTCATATTGTACCACATTGATACAGAATTTCCACTTGAAATTTACACACCATTTTCATTTCGGTTCATATTGTATGATAAAAGGTTCTTTTCCGAAAGGAGTTCTCATAGAATGACAGGTCAATGCTCCGGCGGTTATACGCCGGATTATGCGACGAGACGCCGGAATCAGGAATGCGGATGCCGGCGCTCTCCCCGCCCCGACGGCAGGCCCGGCCGCTCCGAGCGGGGGGCAGGCCCTCAGCCGCCTGTCGGCGGCCCCTGCTGTAGCCCGAGTCCCCGTCCCCGCTCCGACATGGCGCCCGAGGCGGCGGGGTCTCCCGATATCAATCAGTTCCCGGTCGGCATGACATATGTACCCTGGCAGACATGGCAGAACCTCTATGAAGCGGAGTA
>JAJQCL010000043.1 GCA_021202715.1 Lachnospiraceae bacterium | reverse complement strand
ACCCTTTACTCCGACGATCCGGAAGTCATCTTCCGCGCGAAGGACATCGAAGAGATGAACGGCCACTTCAAAATGTTTAACTATATGCTGAAAACGCTGGATGAACCATTGTCGGAAGATGTCATCAAAGCATTCCATAAGAACTTAAAAGAAGGCGTCTTTGAGGATTTTGCGAACGGCTATGCCATTGGAGATTATAAGAAAAGACGGAATCGCGTTTCCACGATCACGACATCCGAACCGCAGGATGTCCATAACGATATGCAGACGCTGCTTGATGATTACCGCGCCAATAAACGGATCGGAATCCCTGAGCTCGCCGTGTTTCATGCCCGATTTGAAAAGATTCATCCCTTTCAGGACGGCAACGGACGTGTCGGGCGGATGATCCTGCTGCGCGAATGCCTCGTAAACGGCGTGATTCCGGTCATCATACAGGATATCAACAAAGCGGAATATTACAGAAATCTGCTGAATGTCCAGATGAAAAACCAGGTTGAAGGATTGATCGGGTATTTCAAGTCTGAGCAGGAAGATTATTATCGGAAAGCAGCGCCGTATGTGATTGATCAGGACGAACTGCAGAAACTGGATATCGGACATCTGTTCGTAAACAGTGATCCTGCATGAAAAGATCAGGGATACTGTGGAAAAGCAGAAAAAAGGAAAAGAAACATGGGCTCCAGTAAACGATATCTCTACGTCCTGCTGTCAAGCACCGGAACAAAATTTGCCAAAATGATCCGCCTGGTCGGGCGGCAGACCTATAACCATGCCGCGGTTAGTCTGGACGGCGACCTGAAGCATCTGTATGCTTTCGCCAGACCGCAGCAGGATGCCATTTTCCTGGGACATCTGGTGCGGGAATCGCTCGAACGGTACACGCTGCGGCAGAGTGATCCGGTTCCTGTTGTCATTCTGCGGATTCCCATTTCACAGGAAGGTTACGACTGGGTGACACGGAGAATCACGCAGATGGTCGATAACACCGAGTATATGTATAACCTTCTTTCCGTTCTTTCCTATCCGGTGACCGGAGGGATCACGGTAGATAAAACCTATACCTGTGTGGAATTTGCCACGCATTTGCTGCAGTACTGTGGATATCTGCGGGAAATGCGGTGCTGCTACTATACGCCAGATGATCTCGTGCGGGAGCTGTCCGAGTATGTGATATACCGCGGCGACATCCGGGACTGTTTGCCGGATGTGTGGGTGGATTATCAGTATTTTTCGCCGCCGACGCTCATGCTCTTCCTTGAAAATATGCAGTCGCTGCTGCGGCTGATCCGGAGGACGGTCAAGCTTTGAATTGACAAACACATATAAATTGTTTATGATATAGACCAGAGTGCAGGACGCAAGGCCGCACGAAGGGGTACACCACCACGGGCGTATTTCTTTGTGCGGCCTTTTTCTTTGTGCAGCTTTAGACGAGGAGTGTGATGTATATGGTGAAGATCAACGGCGAGGACGTCGCGGCGCAGGGCCGGACTCTGGCGGACTATCTGGCGCAGGAGGGGTATGCTCCGACGCGGATTGCCGTGGAATGCAACGGGCAGATCGTACCGAAAGCGGAGTACGCCGCGAAGGTGCTGGCGGACGGCGATGTCCTGGAGGTTGTGAGCTTCGTGGGGGGCGGCTGAGATGAAGGAAATGAGAGGGGCGCAAGAGGGCGTGGGAGAGGAAAACCTCGCCAGGCGGGAAAAGGCTGTGCAGAGGGGATATTTTTCCGAGAAGGAGATCTCTGGAGAGAAGGAATTTCCCACCGAAGAGGACTTTCGTGAGGCTCTGGAGCTTCGCCATACGAAGCCGGTGCAGGAGAAGATCAGTGCGGCGCGGGTGGCCATCTGCGGCCTCGGCGGTCTGGGCTCGAACATCGCCATCGCGCTGGCCCGCTGTGGGATCGGGGGGCTGCATCTGATTGATTTTGACCGCGTCGATCTCTCCAACCTGAACCGGCAGCAGTACGGCATCGCCCAGCTGGGACGGCCGAAGCCGGAGGCGCTGGCCGAGGTGCTGCGGGCGGTCAACCCCTGGCTGCCTGTCCGCACAGATTTTGTGCGGCTGACGGAGGAAAACGTCCTCGAATATCTGCAGGAGGACCTTTACATCTGCGAGGCCTTTGATCGGCCGGAGGCCAAGGCCATGCTCACCAACGCAGTGCTGACGCATTGCCCGGAGAAATACCTGGTGGGAGCGTCCGGGATGGCGGGACTCGGGGAGAGCAACCGGATTCAGACGCGGCGCGTCCTGCCGCATTACTATCTGTGCGGCGACGGTGTCTCGGGGATCGAGACCTGCGGCAGCCTGGTGGCGCCCCGCGTGATGCTCTGTGCGGCGCATCAGGCCAATAAGATACTGGAAATCATTGTAAAAGGAGAATAAGAACATGACGAACGACACATTTACCCTGGGAGGGAAGGAATTCCACTCGCGCTTTATTCTGGGCTCGGGCAAATATTCGATGGAGCTGATCAAGGCGGCCGTGGAGAATGCCGGGGCGGAGATCATCACGCTGGCGGTGCGCCGGACCAACACGAAGAAGAACGAAAACATTCTTGATTATATTCCCGAACACGTGACACTGCTGCCCAATACCTCCGGGGCGCGGACCGCGGAGGAGGCGGTGCGGATCGCACGCATGGCGCGGGAGATCGGCTGCGGTGATTTCGTGAAGATCGAGATCATGCGCGACAGCAAGTATCTGCTGCCGGATAACGAGGAGACTGTGAAGGCGACGGAGATTCTGGCGAAGGAAGGCTTCGTGGTACTGCCCTATATGTATCCGGATCTCTATGCGGGCCGGGCGCTGGCGAACGCGGGTGCGGCGGCGGTGATGCCGCTGGCTTCGCCGATCGGCTCCAACAAGGGACTGGCTACGCGGGAATTCATCCAGATCCTCATCGATGAGATCGATCTGCCGATCATTGTGGACGCAGGTATCGGCCGTCCCTCTCAGGCCTGTGAGGCCATGGAAATGGGCGCGGCGGCGATCATGGCGAACACGGCCATCGCTACGGCTGGCGATATCCCGCGGATGGCGGGCGCTTTTAAGGACGCCATCGAGGCAGGCCGGAATGCTTATCTGGCGGGACTCGGCCGGGTGCTGGAGCGCGGCGCGTCCGCTTCGGATCCGCTGACGGGATTCCTGAGAGACTAGGAGGCAGAAGATCATGGCGGAAAATCAGTTTTTTATCGATTCAGCGCGGCTCAGTGAGAAGGCTCTGAATAAGAAGCATCGTCTGGAGCAGGATCCCTCCAGCCGCACGAACCATATGGAATATATGCCGGGGATGGAGCAGATCTCCCCGGAGATCCGGGAGCGCGTGCTCGCGGAGATGGAAGTCTATGACGCGGCACAATACACAGATGCGGATGTGCGGCGGGCGCTGCAGCATGAGATCTGCAGCGTGGAGGATTTCAAGGCGCTGCTCTCCCCGGCGGCGGCTCCGTATCTGGAGGAGATGGCGGTCCGGGCCAAGGAGGAGACCGGGAAGCATTTCGGCAATACGGTTTACCTGTTCACGCCGCTCTATATCGCCAATTACTGTGAAAATTACTGTATCTATTGCGGGTTTAACTGCTATAATGACATTGTGCGCAAGAAGCTCACAGAGGAAGAAATCAAAAAAGAGATGCAGGTGATCGCCGACTCCGGCATCGAGGAGATCCTGATCCTGACCGGCGAGAGCCGGAGCATGAGCGACCTCAAATACATCGGCGAGGCCTGCAAGCTGGCGCGGAGCTATTTCCGCAACGTAGGTCTGGAGATTTATCCGGTCAATACCGACGAGTACCGGTATCTGCACGAATGCGGCGCGGATTATGTGACGGTGTTTCAGGAAACCTATGACGCAGATAAATATGAAACGCTGCATCTGATGGGACATAAGCGCGTTTTCCCCTACCGCTTTGAGGCGCAGGAACGGGCGATTCTCGGCGGGATGCGGGGCGTGGGATTCTCGGCGCTGCTGGGACTGGCAGATTTCCGCAAGGACGCCCTGGCCTCAGCGCTGCATGTGTATTATCTGCAGCGGAAATACCCGCACGCGGAGTATTCCCTGTCCTGCCCGCGACTGCGTCCGATCATTAACAATGACAAGATCAATCCGCTGGATGTTCATGAGAAGGAGCTCTGTCAGGTGCTCTGCGCCTACCGGATCTTCCTGCCCTATGTGGGGATTACCGTGTCCTCCCGGGAGCAGAAGCATTTCCGGGACGGCATCGTGAAGATTGCGGCGACCAAGGTCTCGGCCGGCGTTTCCACGGGGATCGGCGACCACGAGAGCAAATATACCGGCAAAGAGGACGCGGAGGCCGGCGACGAGCAGTTCGAGATCTCCGACGGCCGCAGCTTTGATCAGATGTATGCGGACATGGCGGGAGAGGGGCTGCAGCCGGTTCTGAATGACTATGTCTACGTGTAAGGTACTCTGTGTGACGAACCGCCGCCTGGTGCGGGGGGATTTCCTGACACAGATTGAACGGATCGCCGCTGCGGGGGTGACGGCGATCCTTCTGCGGGAGAAGGATCTTCCGCCGGAGGAGTATGTGCAGCTGGCGGAGCGGGCGGCGGAGGCTTGTGCGCCGTACGGGGTGCCGCTGATTCCTCACACTTATACGGAAGCGGCTCTCCGCCTGGGGAGCCGACGCATCCATCTGCCCGGACCGGTGTTCTTCGCGCTGACGGAGGCGGAGCAGGCCCGGTTTGAGACGATCGGCGTCTCGATTCACAGCGTGGAGGAAGCGCGGGCGGCGGCCTCCGCCGGGGCGTCGTATCTGACGGCGGGGCATGTCTTCGCCACGGACTGCAAACGGGGGCTGCCGCCCCGCGGTCTTCCCTTTCTGGAGGAGGTCTGCGCCGCCGTGGACATCCCGGTGTACGCCATCGGCGGCATCACGCCGGAGAACGCGGGGGCATGTCTTGCGGCCGGGGCGGCGGGCGTTTGCCTCATGTCGTCCCTGATGGAGGCGGCGGAGCCGGAGGAGCTATTGCGGGAGTTTCCTGGCTGGAAATAAGAAAACCGGGTTTTACTTGCAGAATGCCTGTTGTATTGAGGGAACAGAGGAAGGAGATCGTCATGCCGGAATTGCCGGAGGTGGAAACGATTCGACGTGTGATCGGGCCGCAGATATGCGGATTGACGGTGGAAGAGATGACCGTGCGCCGCCCGGAGGTCATCGCTCATCCGGCGGCGGAGGAGTGTAGTCGTCGTCTGACCGGACAGAGCTTTCACGGACTGGCACGCCGCGGGAAATACCTGATCTTTCAATTTTCCGGTGGCGACCGGCTGCTTCTTCATCTGCGCATGACTGGCTGTCTGCTGCTGACACCGGCAGAAGCGCCGGAGGAGCCGCATACGCATGTGGTTTTCCGCCTGAGCGACGGCCGGGAGCTGCGTTTCTCCGACACACGCCGTTTCGGGCGTTTCTGGCTGCTGCACGAGGGCGAAGCAGATACATACAGCGGCGCAGAGAAGCTGGGGCTGGAACCGTCCGACCCGGCGCTCTGCGCGGAATGTCTGTCCGGGAAATGGGGCCGGAGCCGGAAAGCAATCAAGACGTGTCTGCTGGATCAGACTGTGATCGCCGGGATCGGCAATATTTACTCCGATGAGATCCTTTATGCGGCCCGGATCCATCCGGCGCGGCAGGCAAACCGCCTGACCGGAGAGGAATGGGATCGTCTGGCCGCGGAGATCCCGAAGCAGATGTCTTATTTTATTGAAAAGAATGCGATCACGCCGGAGGATTATCTGGAGACAAGAGGGCGGGATTATCGAAACACACCGTATCTACAGGTGTACGGACATGAGGGCGAACCCTGTCCATCCTGCGGCACGCCGCTTTGCCGCACTGTGATCGGCGGGCGGAGCAGCGTGTTCTGCCCGCGGTGTCAGGGAGACGTGTAAAACGGTCGTCCCTGTTCCTGCGGCCTTTACACCGCCTGGCTGTCAGCCTCCGGCAGGGGCAGCAGGATGTCGATGAAGAATTCCCGGTCACTGTGCGAGACGCGGAAGAGACCGTTGTATTTGGCGGCGATGCGCTGCATGGAGAGGAGGCCGACGCCCTGCCCGTTCGCGCGGGTGGAGCGGTAGCCTCCGTTTTTTTCCTCCACCTGTCCGTCGAAGCTGTTGGAGGAGACGATGTAGAGGGCGTGATTCCGGACCTCAATCGTCAGATCGAGGCGGCGCTGTTCTTCCGGCAGGGTCTGGCAGCCGAAGAGGGCATTTTCCAGGAGATTCCCCAGCTGGCTCAGCAGATCGAGCTCCGGGAAGGGCAGCGGTTCGGGCAGAGAGATCCTCCAGTTTGTACGGATACCGGCAGTTTTTGCCTGTTCATAGTAATAGTTAAAGAGGGCGTTCAGCGCCGCGTTATGGCAGAAGGTGTGATGCGCGGAGAGCTCCAGGCTCTCCTCGTAGTCATGCAGATGCTGCCGCAGTCCCTCCAGATCCCCCTCCTCGGCCAGGACAGAGAGAGCGTGGACGGAATGTTTGAAATCATGGCGCATCATCCGCGCCTGCTGCATGCGGTTCTGCAGGGCATGGTACTGACTGGCCTGAATATCCAGAAAACGGTTTTCCTCCTCCAGGCGGGCATGTCGGAGCAGCACGATGGCTGTGTAGTGGAACATCGCATAGAAGAAGAGCAGCAGGACGAAGAGGATCGCTTCCAGAACGAAATACATGGAGGAGACTCTCCCGACGCGCAGCGTCGCGTAGGACTGCGGCACCATCAGGTAGTTAAAGAGTGTGACGGCACAGGAGAAAAAGGAAGCGGCATACCAGATCTGGGGAAAGTTCAGCTCCCGGAGCAGGGGGCGGAAGGCGTGTTCGCAGGGCCAGGCCAGAGCGAGCAGCAGAAGGCACGAGAGCCCCAGTTGGAAGAAAGAGGCCTCCACAGAAAATTTCAGCGCGCCGGAATCGGGGTGCAGCCAGGCGTCAAAGGCATAGGAGAGCAGAGACGGAAAGGACATGAAAGCGCAGGAGCTCAGAAAGACAAAGAGCTTGCGCGGGATATCCAGGGAAACGCTCCAGTGGTAGATGCCGAAGAAGATGAGCAGCGATGGCAGAAAAACCGCGTTGGCGCTCCACAGGCGGGTGGCCGCCAGGCAGGAGGCAGCCGGAACATAGAGGAGGCTGGCTGCCAGACAGAGCAGGAGGATGCGGCCCGGTTTCTCATTCAGATGATCGCGGGCAGGCAGATAGCACAGAAGTGCCGAGGGGATGAGAACCAGGAACTGTGCGGCAGTGGACAGAAACAGGGACATATCCATGGTCGAGCCTCCGTAGTGTCTGTGCGGGATACCCCGGTTTCCGCCGTTTCGGGACGGTCGTCCGGGGATATACGGTGTGTCAGAGAATATCAGGAGTGGCGCTGTGCGCGGCGGATCTGCTGAAAGATGTGATCCTGCAGCCGCTGCTGGATCTGCTGGCGGTCGCGGACACGGATGGGGAAGGTACTCCCGTTCTCCATCACGCAGCAGTCCGTTCCCACGGAATCGACGTGGTCGGCATTGACGATGACGCCTTTATTGATCGTGAGAAAGCGGTCATCGTGTTCCACCAGATCCAGGAAAGCGGGCGCCGTCAGCCGCGTCTTATGGACCGTGCCGTCCTGCAGACCGATGAGCAGATAATGTCCGGCGGTCACCACGGAGACGATGTCATCCAGGAGAACCTGGAAGGTCTGACGGCCGCTGGAGATTCGGATGTAGCGAGAAGCCGGGGCGGCGATCCGCTGCGCATCCTCCAGAATCTGAAAGATGCGTTCCAGCGTGTAGGGTTTTGTTACATATTCAAATGCATGGAGGGAAAATGCCTCCGGCATGAAGTCCGGGCTGGAGGTGCAGAAAACCAGCAGCGTGTGAGGATCCGTCTGCCGGATCTCCCGCGCCAGCTCCACGCCGCTCATCTCTTCCATATAAATATCAATAAAGACCAGGGAATCGCGCCCCTCTGAGAAAGAGGCGAGGAAAGCCTCGGCGCTGGGGAAGGACTCCACCGTCAGGCGGACATGGCGGCTCTCCCCGTATTCGGAGCAAAGCCCACATAGCTGTCTGCGGTAGTCCGGTTCGTTTTCTACGATGGCGATATTCAAGGCGCACCCTTTCTTACGATGTATCATGACACGGGAGAATTGCAAAGTCAAGCAGGGTTCCCCGCACGTTTCTGCCAGAAAAATGACGTTCCTGCCAGAGCTATTGTAAACTTTTTGACATTGAAATACAATCGGAATTGTGAAAAAAGGTTGAACATCGCGGCGAGACGACTCGTTAGCGAGCCGCGGTCCGCGACGAAATGTGCGGAACGAAAGAGACTGGAAAGGAAACAGAGTATGAGAAAGAGATTACTGAGCATCGTGCTGATTCTCTGTCTGGTGGCGCCCATGCTGCCGACCATCGCGCTGCCGAACCTGACGGCGCAGGCGGAGACGACGACGGATGCCTTCGGCATCAACGTCGATGAAACGATGACGGAAGAAGAAATGGCAGAGACCATTGCAAACAACCCGTACGGTACGGAGGAGTGGTTTACCCTCTTTTCCGTGTCGGAGCTTGCTCTGACCATGGGGACCTCGGATACGAGATCCTGGTACACCTACAATTATAATGAGGACGGCGATGTAGGGGCGATCACCACGGCGCAGTCTGGCACCCGGACCGGCTACTCGGAGGGCAATGAGAGCAACAACGGGTACAGTATCGTGGATACGGCCGCCTGTGACGCGGCGAACGAAGGACAGGATCGTTATACGGCGGTTCTGGCCTATGACCGGGGCGAGAGCACGATCTCTCTGTTCCTCAAGGACAAATCGGGGAATACGGTCAGCAACGTGATTTCTCTTGGCAGCAGTTCCACGCTGGGATATCTGAAGGATTCCGAGGCTTACTACAACAGCTCCCTGCTGTCGATCGCTGCGGGCGATTTCGACAACGACGGCGTGGAGTCCCTGATTGTCTATATTCCCTATATGGTAAAGGGAACGCCGGCGATTTATGAGTATACGATCAGCGGCAGCGCAGATTCTTTTAAGCTGACTCAGAAAAGTACCGTGATCGGCAATGTGTATTCCCTGCTGGGTGTCACCGATCTCTCGAGCAAGGAGAGCGGCGACGGCAAGGCGCGCCGAAATACCCCGGTGGTGCAGCTCGTGGCTGAGGACACGGACAATGACAACGTGGACGAGCTGATCATCACGGCCGGACTGAGCAATGTGGCGACAAAGAACATCTCGGAGAGACAGTCCAAGATGTTCATCTATGACTATATTCAGGATGGCTCGGAAACGGTCTCGAAGGGCTGGTATCAGTCTTTCGAGCTGGATACCGGCGGGAGCGATGCGTCGCAGCGTCTGCGTTACGCTTCCTCCGCGGTTGGCAACGCGATCGTTGACAATAATGCCAACACCGATTATCCGGAAGTGATTACGGTGGGCTGGGTGGACAGCAGTCTGGGGGCCAGCGACAGCATCAGCCATGATATCGGAACCTACATCACCCAGTGTACGAAGGCATCAAAAATCGACGGGACGACCTCTGTGGGCAGCTATACGGCAACGTCTGCGGGAAATCTGACGCGCGATGATGAGACGGTCAGTGAGTTTACAGAGGGCGGTCATTATAAAAATGATGACATTCAGAGTCTGGTGCAGGTCTCTGTGGCGCTGCTCGACGGGCTTAATTCCCAGGCCTATGTGCTGGTTGCGGATACAGTTCTTCAATATGGAGAAACCGGCTGGGAGTATATTTACCGCTATGAATATTTTAATGACGACGACGACGGCATTGGCAGCTCGATTATTTCCAATGGCGCCGTGATCGATGTGGTCTCCGGCAATTTTGACGCCAACATCGAGGGGCGGGAGCAGTTCATCATCGCTACATGTCAGAAACGCAGCGGCCGCAATGATTATTTCTATCGGCTTTACACGTACCAGACACCGAGCGGAAACAGCGGAGCGGACAACTCGAAGGGGTATCAGTCCAGCGATTATTCGATTTATAAGATCGGCTATACCTATCTCTCTCTGTGTACGCCGGACATAGACAATGACAGTACCCTTGCGAAGGTTGCGGAAACGAAGCTGACCTATACGGAGCCGGAGATTCTGACGATTCTCGAGGCGCCGCCCTACTATGCGGAGCTGGACGGGGGAGATATCGGGAACAGCACGACCAGCTACAGCTCGGCGACAGGCTCCGAATCATCCGAGACGACGACCAGTGAGGTCTCTGCCGGGTTCATTACCGGATTTGAATACTCGCAGGATGCGTGTACCGGTCTGTCCTCCGGCGGCGGTTACGAGGCCTCGGTGGAAGTGGGACTCACCTGGGAAGCGACGGAGAGCACGTCCTTCGAGTATGAGATGTCGTTTGATAATGATACCGGAGAGAACGCTGTGGTGGTCTACCGGCGTCCGGTGACCACCTGGAAATATGAACTGAAAAATGACGAGTCCTCCTTCCTGACGATTTCCCAGGAGGGTGATCTGATGACCAGTATGATGACGGTGGATGAGTACAACGAGGCTGCGGCTTCGTTTGACAACCTGGAGCAGATCACCGACGATATGCTGGCGACCCCGGGAGATCCCTTCTCCTACCGCAGTTCTGCGCTGGGACTGGACAATGTGGCCGTCTACGGACAGTATGCCACCTACACGTCGGGCGGAACGACAGCACAGTCCATGACCGTGGGTACGGGCTCTGAATCCAGCTTCACGTATGGATTGTCGACCTCCTTCAGTGTGTACGGTATTTACTTCGGTTTTAAGGCGGGTGTGACTGCCGGATATTCCCACAGCACGACGACCTCCACAGTGACGACCAGCAGCGTCACGAAGACCGGCGCAGTGACGGGAAACAGCCGCGACGGGTATGATTTCAACTGGATGTT
Source organism: Lachnospiraceae bacterium (assembly GCA_021202715.1). Taxonomy (GTDB): domain Bacteria; phylum Bacillota; class Clostridia; order Lachnospirales; family Lachnospiraceae; genus UBA3305. The sequence goes on along the minus strand of JAJQCL010000043.1, from coordinate 263 downwards.
CGGGCACTGGACCATGGAGATCAACGGTCAGGAAGTGCCGGTCCTCGGCTATTTCCTGAAAAATGTCGTGGGACCGCCCTCGCCGCCCGTGAACCTGCATGCGGAGGATATCACTTCCAGCAGCGCCAAGCTGGTCTGGGATGAGTCGAATCGCAGCATCAGGTCTATACAGACGGAACCACCGTGCAGATCGGCGAGGTCGACGGCGAGGAGACCTCGTACCAGCTGACCGGACTCAGTGCCAATACTTCCTATACATATGC
>JAJQCL010000179.1 GCA_021202715.1 Lachnospiraceae bacterium | reverse complement strand
GTGACGGAGGAAGAAACCGAAGCAGTGACGGAGGAAGAAACCGAAGCAGTGACGGTGGAAGAAACCGAGGCGGTGACGGAAGAAGAGACTGAGGCTGAAGAAGAGGCTGAGACCGAGGTTGAGATGGAGATGACCGCCGCGGCTGCGACGGAGGAGGCCGCAGCCGATACCGTCGAAGAGACGGAGGAAACTGGGGAAACAACAAGTTATGTTGCCTATATCGGTGACAACGGATATGATTCACTTGCTGCAGCGGTCGCTGCGGCGAATGCGGCAACGGAGGCTGTAACGATTCAGCTGAGAAGCAGTGTGGCGCTTGATACTTCCGTAGTGATTTCGAATTCCTACGCTGTAGTCACACTGGATCTGAATGGATATGCCATTATTCGAGGTAGTAGTAATACGACATTTTACCTTGTTGGAGTTGTCTCCGGTTCGAGTTTGAATATCACAGACAGTAGTGTTGATCAAACAGGTATGATCTATAGTTCTAATTATACTGTTGCTTCGACTGGGGAAGATGGGACTGAGACTACTACTACCTATGGCGGCTATGGCATCCTGACCAATGGCACTGTGACCGTTGAATCTGGAACTGTTTCTGGTTATTACGGTATATATGTCAGCGGTATAGACACCAGCGCCAGCCTGACAGTGAAAGGCGGAACGGTTTCAGGTGGGCTTTACGGCGTATATGTATATGATGGCGGCGGGAGTGCCAGCCTGACAATGAATGGTGGAACAGTTTCCGGTTATTGCGGTGCATCCGTCAGCGGCGAGGATGCCAGCCTGACGGTGAACAGTGGCACTGTCAGTGGCACCAATCGGGGAGTAAATGTGAATAGTGGCGCAGTAACGATTGCTGGCGGCACTGTAACTGGCACTACTTATGGCCTTTATCAGAGTAACGGTTCTGTGACTGTTACTGGCGGCACAGTAGGTTCTGAAAGTACAAAGTATGGTTTCATACAATCTGCAGGAACCGTGGAAATTACCGGTGGTACAGTGAGCGGCTCCGATCGGGCAATTCAAATTGCCAGTGGTACAGCAACGATTTCCGGTGGAGAAGTGAGCGGCAGTAGCTATGGACTTATGGTATTTGGCGGAGATGTGACGATGTCCGGAGGTACTGCAAGCGGATATTATGCAGGTGCTTATGTGACCGGTACTACAGCAAATCTGACCGTTAGTGGTAGTGCTGTTGTAAAGAGTACAGCTACAGTTTCTGAAGATGCAGTTCTTGAAAGTACAGATCCATATTACTCTACTAGTGCAATTTCCGTGTACAAAGGCGCTACAGTTACTGTGGAAAGCGGAACGGTAACAGGTGGTTATGTTGGTATATCTCCATGGGGCGGCGACACCGAAAATACGACAACTGTGACAGTGAATGGAGGAACTATCTCGGGGACGGCGTTTGGAATCAGTACAAATGGTTCTGCTTCGGAATCATATTGGTGCGGAAATAACACGATCACAGTCAACGGCGGCACGATTACCGGAGGCGGTACGGGCATGTATCTGCCCGCTGTCGACAGTACAACGACCATTAACGGCGGAACCATCACAGGAAATTCAACCGGTATAGAGATCCGTGCGGGTGAATTGACGGTTACGGGCGGCACGATTACCGGTGAGGCGACATCGAGCTCGGTGAGCCCTAACGGCAGCGGAACCACCGAAATCGGTGCAGGCATTGCCGTCTCCCAGCATACCACCAATCAGAAAATTACCGTCACCATCACCGGCGGCACGATTTCCGGCTACTACGGCGTCTGCGAGACGAATACTGTTGAGGGCAACACCAGTGAGGTTAATGTTACTATCTCCGGTGGGAGTACAAAGATCTCAACTACAGACACAACGGATGGAGCGGCAGTCTACAGCACTTCGCTGGATAAAGACTGGGAAACGAAAGCTAAGAATGACACAACTGTGACGATCACCGGCGGCACCTACAACACCGATGTTGGCGAGTACCTGGAGAATTCCGATGGCGATGATAAAGACGAGGACACCTATGTGCTCCTTTCCAACGGAGACGGCACCTACACGGCGATGACCGAGTCTAAAGCTGAGGAGAAGGCGCCGGTATACGTGACGTATACCTATAAGGACGAAAATGGGGACGAGCAGACTTATACCATCTACTATGACGGCGTATCGGATGCGTCCGGTGTGATTGATGCGACGGTCACGGGATATTCCGGTACGTATGACGGAAAGGCACACTCGATCTCCGTGGTCGTGAATAGCCCGTCTGATACTGCGATCACCTACTCGACAGACGGTGAATCGTACAGCAGCAGTCTTCCGAGCTACACGAATGTGGGGACCTATACGGTCTACTATAAGATCGTAACCAGTGATGGCGAGACAACGCTGGCCGGACATGAAACCGTGAGCATCACGAAGGCCGCCCAGTCGATTTCCTACGTGACGACAAGCGTGACAAAGACCTACGGAGACGCTGCCTTTACCAACACGCTGACGAAGACGACTGTGGCCGGAACGATCTCGTATGCGAGCAGCAATACATCCGTAGCGACCGTGGATACAAACGGTAAGGTAACGATCAAGGGAGTCGGCACAACGACGATTACGGCGACGGCGGCAGCGACGGCGAATTATACGGCAGCGACGGCTTCCTACAAGCTGACGGTGGCGACGGCCTCCCAATCGATTTCCTATGCGACGACAAGCGTGACAAAGACCTACGGAGATGCTGCCTTTACGAACACGCTGACGAAGACGACGGTGGTCGGGACGATCACCTACAGCAGCAGCGATACTTCGGTGGCAAAGGTCAGCTCGAAGGGAAAAGTGACGATCAAAGGAGTCGGCACGGCGACGATCACGGCGAAAGCCGCGGCGACAGCGAATTACAAGGCAGCGACTGCGACGTACACGCTGACGGTCAAAGACGCTGTGACAAGCGCTGAGAAAAAGGCAGCAAAGATCAAGCTCAACCAGAAGATTCAGGCGACCTGGAGCGGTTCGAAGATCAAGGTTACCTGGGGTAAGGTCAGCAATGCCGATGGATATGAGGTCTATTTCTCCCAGTGCGGAAAGACGCTGAAGAAGGTCAAGACGGTCAAGAGCGGAAGCACCACGAGCTATACGATCAGCAAGCTCTCCGGAAAGAAGCTGAACCTGACGTATGATTACAAGGTGCAGGTAAAGGCCTACCGCTATGTAAATGGAAAGAAGACCTATCTCGCCACGAGCTATGCTCTTCACACGGCGGGAAGCAAGACGAAGTACACGAATCCGACGAAGGTGAAGTTTGCCAAGAGCAGCACGACGGTGAAGGTCGGTAAAACGACGACGGTGAAGGTTACGGTGACAAAGGCGAACAAGAATCGTGCGCTGCTGGGGACCGATCACTGTGCGAAGGTCCGGTATTTCTCTACGGACACGAGCGTAGCGAAGGTCAGCAGCTCCGGCAAGATCACCGGCGTAAAGAAAGGCACCTGCACGATTTACGCGCTGGCAGTCAATGGCGTGAAGGCGAAGCTGAAAGTGACTGTTAAGTAAAAGAAGGGTAGAAAAGAAACACATAGAAACCAAATGATGCCCGTCCGGGGCACCTGTATCTTACAGGACAGCTATAGTGAACGACAAAAATACTTGTCGTTCACTATAGCAGGCGGTCCTCTGAGACATGGGCTCCCCGGGCGGGTATTTTGCTGCAGTCATATTCAAAGAGACCCTCCGCTTTCTGCAGCGGACTCACGGACAGCATTCCGCCAGGCGGAATGGAGATTCCGGAAGATGGGACAGGTCGATTGCACATTTATTTGCCGGATATATAATAAAAAACGAGCAGGGAATGAATTTGGCAGCACGTAGACATGATTTACGGGACCCGCAGGGCGGGCGCCGCTGGCCGGAAGGCCGGAAAAGGAGGACAAGACTATGTTGCAGGCAAAGACAGGATCCAGCACGAACAAGTGCGCGAAGACGGCGGGCAGCGAGGCGGCCAGAGCCGCGAAGGAGGGGATGAGCGGCATCAAGCTGGCTTACGCGTATGCCAGCTGCGAGTACGATCTGGATGCGATGCTGGCCGGGATCGCCGATGAGCTTCCGGGGGTACCGGTCATCGGAAATACCTCGTTTACCGGCGTGATTACTCCGGAAGGATTTATCACCGGAGAGGACGGATTCCTGGGCATCATGACGGTGGCCGATGAGGACATGACTGTAGGCGTCGCCTCTGCGGAGAAGACGACCTGCCCGGTGTGCGCCGGTGAGGAAGTGGCGAAGAAAGCCATGGAGGCGGCGGGAAAGACGACACCGCCGGATTATTTCTACATGACAGCCCCCTCCGGCGAGGAGGAATTCTTCTTAAAGGGCATCACGAAAGTGATCGGTCGGGTTCCGTTCTTCGGCGGCACGGCGGCGGACAATACGATCGAAGGAAACTGGAAGCTCTACACCGACAAGGGCGTCTTCGCGGACGGCGTCGCGGTGGCCTTCTTCTACACCGACAAGCCCATGAAGAATAAGTTTACCGGCGCCTATCACGAGACGACCGATATGGGTGTGATCACGAAAATCGACGGGAACCGGACCCTGATGGAGATCGACGGAGTCCCGGCTCTGGAGAAATACGCGGCCTGGCGCGGAGAGGATGTGTCGAAGTTCCAGGGCGGAGCGCTTCTGGCGGAGACGATCACCTCGCCGCTCGGTGTGAAGGACCGTCTGGGTGATCTGGTGGCGATTCGTCATCCCATGAACGGCAATGAGGACGGCTCCATGGCCATCGGCAATAACCTGGCGGTCGGCACGGCGGTGATCCGCATGGAAGCCAGCGTGGACGAGCTGATCTCCTCCACCGGCGAGACGCTGAAGGAACTGAAATCCGGCATGCAGGCGCCCGGGGCGTTCCATCTGGTCCACTGCGGCGGACGCCGGGCCGGAATCGGCGACCGCATCGACGAGGTGGCGGCGCAGATCAAAGAAGCCGCCGGCGATGTGCCTTTTATCGTGGAATTCACCTTCGGCGAGTATGGCTATGAACAGGACGGCCTGAACACCTGCGGCGGCCTGATGCTGTCCTTTACCGGATTTGAACAGTAAATCTTTCAGAGCGAGTCAGAAAGGAAAATTGCCATGAAAATGATCATTAACGGACAGGCCGTCGCGGCCTCCGATGAGAAAACCATTGATGTCATCAATCCTGCTACCGGCCAGGTAGTCGATACTGTTCCCGCTGCGACCGAGGCGGACATAGAAGCTGCCGTCGCTGCTGCCGTCGAGGGACAGAAGATCTGGGCGCAGGTGCCTGTCTCCGAGAAGGTGGAGATCCTGTACCGTTTCCTGGAGCTGGTAGAAGAGAATAAAGAGGATCTGGCGCAGACGCTTTCCGCCGAGACCGGCAAGCCCATCGTGGAAGCCCGGGCGGAGATCGCCAACATTCCCATCGCTTTCAAGGCTTTCTCTGAGAAAGCGAAACATCTGTACGGCGAGACAATTCCCTCCGGGACGGAGGCCGGACAGGACAAGAACATCGTGATCACCCGCAGAGAACCCATCGGTGTCATCGCCTGCGTGATCCCCTTCAATTTCCCCTGCGACCTGTTTGACCAGAAGGTCGCGCCCACGCTGCTGGCGGGCAATGCGGCCATCGTAAAGCCGTCCACGGACAATCCGCTGACCCTGTGCAAGCTGACCGCCTTTCTCGCGGAAGCCGGTGTCACACCCGGCGCCATTGAGATCGTCACCGGGCGCGGCTCCCAGGCGGGAGCCTGGCTCTGCGCCAACCCGCGGGTGCACGCGATCACCCTGACCGGTTCCACCGAGGTGGGCATCGAGACCGCCCGCACCGCGGCCGACCATCTGGCCCATGTTTCACTGGAACTGGGCGGCAACGACGCTTTCATCGTGCTGGAGGACGGCGATGTGGATCTGGCGGTGGAAGAGCTGGTCTGGGGCCGCATGTACAATACCGGACAGGTCTGCTGCGCCTCCAAGCGTTTCCTGATCCAGAAAAATCGGGTGGAAGAATTCACGGAGAAGGCCATCGCCCGCATCAGCCAGCTGAAGCAGGGCATGCCTTCCGATGAGAGCACGCAGATCGGCTGCCTGATCAGCGAGAAAGCGGCCATCAAGGTGGAGCAGCAGATTCAGAAGACTGTCGCGCAGGGCGGAAAGATTCTTCTGGGCGGGGGCAGAAACGGCGCCTTTATCGAGCCGACGGTCATTGGAAATGTACCGAAGACCGCGGATGTAGCCACGGATATGGAGATCTTCGGTCCCGTGGTGCCGATTATCACCTTTGATACGGTGGAGGAAGCGATTGAGATCGCCAACAGCTCCAAATACGGTCTCTGCGGCTGCGTGTTTACGGCCGATATGAAGACGGCGGTGCGTGTCTGCCATGCGCTGGAGTGCGGCGGCACGGTCATTAACGGCGCCAGCTTCTTCCGCAGCTTTGAGATGCCCTTTGGAGGTTATAAATACTCGGGCATTGGCACCGAGGGCGTGATGTCCACCTTCGACGAGGTGACACGGACCAAGTCCATCGTTCTGAAGAACATTCTCTGATTCCCGGAAACTTCGGAACCTGGGAGAGCGTGAGAAACAAAAACTCGTGCATACGCAGAGGATATTATTCAGTCATTCTGGAGTTTGAGATTATCTGAGTGAGAAAAGAGCCAGACCGGAACGAGGTGTTTCCGGCCTGGCTCACTTTCAGCAGGAGACGAATAATGTTTCTGCTCAATTATTCGACATAGCCCATGCGCCGGGAAATGGCGGCAGCGGCCTCCTTGACTTCGCGGATGACACTCTCCAGCCGTTCGTCGGTCAGAATGTGGATGGAGCCGCTGGCGCTGATGGCAGCGACGGCGGAGCCGCGGTAGTCGAAGATCGGGGCGCCGATGCAGCGATGTCCCTCCTGATATTCTTCGTTATCCATGGCCCACCCCTGCTTGCGGATGATACGGAGCACACGTTTGAATTCTCTGGGGTCGGTGATGGTGTGGGACGTGTATTTTTTGAAGGAACAATTGTAAAGAAATTCGTCCTGTTCGTCCCCGGAGAGACAGGCCAGGAGGCATTTGCCAATCGACGAGCAGAAGGCGGGCGAACGGTAACCCACCCGCGTGTAGAGGCGCGTATTGGGATACATATCCATCTTTTCAATGTAGACGACGTCATTTCCGTCGAGGATACCCATATGGCTGGTTAACTCCAGATCCCGCACGACCTGATTCAGATAGGGGCGGGATTCCGTGAGCAGCTCCAGCCCGTTGATATGCGTGCTGACGGTCTCGATCATCTTGTAACCGATGGTGTAGGAACCGTTGGAGCGCTTCTCTACATACTGGCGGGCGCACATGGTCGCCAGAAGCCGGTGCACCGTGGTCTTACTGATGCCGGTTCGTTCCGCAATTTCCCCCAGACTCAGCGGAGTGCCGGCCTGGGCCAGCTGTTCCAGAATGTCAAAGATGCGATCGGCGACGCGGACTGTTTCTTCCATGAAAATATGGCCTCCTTTCCCGTCCCGGGTGGATGGAGAAGATATCCGAGGAGAATTCCTTTATTTTGAATTTATTGTAACGTTTTGGTGAAAGACTGTCAATTTCAAATAAAAATAGACGGATTAACGGTGTTTTTTCATGCATCTTTTTTGAGAATCGTTGACGCGCTCACGCGATTTCGCTATACTGATACCGAACGATATCAGGACAGGAGGCAGGCATGAACCGAAGAGACAAGACGAACTATTATCTGGACCTGGCGGAGATGGTGTCCCAGCGGGGGACCTGTCTGCGGCGCCGGTTCGGGGCGGTGATCGTAAAAAACGACGAGGTGATCTCCACGGGCTATGTGGGGGCGCCCCGCGGGCGGAGAAACTGTACGGATCTGGGTGTGTGCATCCGCCAGAAGATGCGGATCCCCCGCGGCGAGCGCTATGAGCTCTGCCGCAGCGTCCATGCGGAGGCGAACGCGATCATTTCGGCGGCCCGGGACAAGATGCTCGGGAGTACCCTGTATCTGGTGGGCGTTGAGGCGGACGGCAGCGGGTATGTGAAAAATGCCTCCAGTTGCTCCATGTGCAAGCGCCAGATCATTAATGCCGGTATCGAACAGGTTATCATCCGTGACACGCATGATGAGTATCGGGTCATTCGCGTGCAGGACTGGGTGGACGACGACGAATCCCTGGAGGGCGTGTTTGGGTACTGAAAATGTGCCGGAAATGCCGGATTTTCGGGAAACCGGCTTGACAAACGGCGAAAGGACTTTTATAGTTAGTGGGAAAGACTTGAAAAAGGCATCGAAGAGGAGGAGTACATCCGGTACCCCGTCAGAGAGGACAGCTCACTGGCTGAAAGGCTGTCCGGGAGGAAAAGGATGGAAGGTCGCCCCGGAGCCGGGACCGTGAGAGAGCCTGAACGCTCTGTCAGCGGTTCACGTCGCCCGCGTTAAGGGAGTCAAGTGACAAATCAAGGTGGTACCGCGGAATTTTTCGCCCTTTGCGCTCGGAAGAGTGTGAAGGGCTTTTTTCTTTTTTTGCGGGGAGGAATCCCGCGGACCCGCATCAAGGAGGAACCAATGTCAAAGGAACTGAGCAAGACCTACAATCCCAAAGAGATTGAAGATCGTCTGTATGAGAAATGGCTGAATAAGAAGTATTTCTCCGCGAAGGTGGATCGGTCGAAGAAGCCTTTCACGATCGTCATGCCGCCGCCCAACATCACCGGACAGCTCCACATGGGGCACGCCCTGGACAACACCATGCAGGACATCCTGATCCGTTACAAGCGGATGCAGGGGTATTCCGCGCTGTGGCAGCCCGGCACGGACCATGCCAGCATCGCCACCGAGGTGAAGATCATCGCCAAGCTGAAGGAAGAGGGCATCGACAAAGAAGACCTCGGCCGGGACGGCTTCCTGGAGAAGGCCTGGGAGTGGAAGAAGGAGTACGGCGGCCGCATCGTCTCGCAGCTGAAGAAGCTGGGCTCCTCCGCGGACTGGGACCGCGAGCGTTTTACCATGGACGAGGGCTGCTCGAAGGCAGTGCAGGAGGTCTTCGTCAAGCTCTATGACAAGGGATATATCTACAAGGGCTCGCGGATCATCAACTGGTGCCCTGTGTGCCAGACCTCCATCTCGGACGCCGAAGTGGAATATCAGGAGCAGCACGGCCATTTCTGGCATATCAAATACCCGATCGTGGGCGAGGACGGCTATGTGGAGATCGCCACGACCCGTCCGGAGACGCTGCTGGGTGATACGGCGGTGGCCGTCAACCCCGACGACGAGCGCTACACGCATCTGGTCGGCAAGATGCTGGAACTGCCCCTGACTGACCGGCAGATTCCCGTCATTGCCGATTCCTATGTGGACAAGGAATTCGGGACCGGCTGCGTGAAGATCACCCCGGCGCACGACCCCAACGACTTCGAGGTGGGCAAGCGCCACAACCTCGAGGAGATCAATATTCTCAACGATGACGCCACGATCAATGAAAATGGCGGCAAATATGCAGGGATGGACCGCTACGAGGCCCGGAAGGTGATGGTGGAAGATCTGGATCGTCTGGGGCTGCTGGTGAAGGTGGTCGATCATGTGCACAACGTGGGAACCCACGATCGCTGCAAAACGACCGTCGAGCCCATGGTGAAGAAGCAGTGGTTCGTCCGCATGGACGAGCTGGCGAAGCCCGCCATGGAGGCGCTGAAGACGGGCGAGCTGAAATTTGTCCCCGAAAGCTACGGCAAGACCTATATGCACTGGCTGGAAAATATCCGCGACTGGTGTATTTCCCGGCAACTCTGGTGGGGACACCGGATTCCTGCCTACTACTGTGATGAATGCGGTGAGATCGTGGTCTCCCGCGAGATGCCGGAGGTCTGCCCGAAGTGCGGCTGCCGTCATCTGACGCAGGATCCGGACACCCTGGATACCTGGTTCTCTTCGGCTTTGTGGCCCTTCTCCACGCTGGGGTGGCCCGATCAGACCGAGGAACTGGAGTATTTCTATCCCACCGATGTGCTGGTCACTGGTTATGATATCATCTTCTTCTGGGTCATCCGCATGGTCTTCTCCGGCTACGAGCAGACCGGAAAATGCCCGTTCAATACCGTGCTGATTCACGGCCTGGTCCGGGATTCTCAGGGGCGGAAGATGAGCAAATCTCTGGGCAACGGCATCGACCCGCTGGAGGTCATTGACAAATACGGCGCGGACGCCCTGCGTCTGACCCTGATGACCGGAAACTCTCCGGGAAATGATATGCGTTTCTACTGGGAGAAGGTTGAGAACAGCCGGAATTTCGCCAATAAGGTGTGGAATGCGTCCCGTTTCATTATGATGAACATGGAGGGCGTGGACACGAGCTCCGTGACACTCGACGATCTGGAGGATGCGGACAAGTGGATCCTCTCCAAGTGCAACCGCCTGGCTCGGGAAGTCACGGACAACATGGACAAATTCGAACTGGGCATCGCTCTGCAGAAGGTCTATGATTTCATCTGGGAGGAATTCTGTGACTGGTATATCGAGATGGTGAAGCCCCGTTTCTACGCCGGGGACGATTCGCTGAGCAAGGAGACCGCCTGCTGGACCCTGAAAACGGTGCTGATCCAGGCGCTGAAGCTGCTGCATCCCTATATGCCTTTCATTACGGAGGAGATTTTCTGCAATCTGCAGGATGCGGAGGAATCCATCATGGTCTCGTCGTGGCCCGTTTATCAGGATGCCTGGAACTTCCCCGAGGTGGAGAACCGCATTGAAATGATGAAGGAAGCGGTTCGCGGTGTGCGGAACGTGCGCTCGTCCATGAATGTGCCTCCGAGCAAGAAAGCCAAGATCGTTGTCGTAGCGGAGAAGGAGGAGGTGCGTCAGGCCTTTGAGACGAGTAAACATTTCCTCGCCTCCCTGGGGTCGGCCAGTGAAGTGGTGATTCAGGCAGATAAGACCGGCATCGGCGACGACGCCGTGACGGCCGTGACCGCGCAGGCCGTGCTTTACGTGCCGTTTGCCGATCTGGTGGATGTTGCCAAAGAGATTGAGCGCCTCGAGAAGGAAGAGAAGCGTCTGGACGGTGAGCTGAAGCGCTCCCGCGGCATGCTCTCCAATGAGAAGTTCCTGAACCGTGCGCCCGCTGATAAGGTGCGGGCCGAGAAGGACAAGATGGAGAAGTACACACAGATGATGGAGCAGGTGCGTCTCCAGCTGGAACGGCTGAGAAAATAGTGTGATACAAGGGACAAAAGGTCATGAATCGAATGCTTCTTGCATTCGCATTCATGACTTTGGTCTCCGCTCCGCTTCGGTCGTTGCTAAGCAAGCGCCACTGGCGCTTAGC
>JAJQCL010000070.1:4150-11628 GCA_021202715.1 Lachnospiraceae bacterium | reverse complement strand
GGATTACACACAAATCAAGGTAAGCATTGATGAACGGGTCGGACTCATCACGCTGAGCCATCCTCCGAGGAACAGCTTTACCAAGAGAATGCTGGTAGAGGTGTTAGGAGCACTGGATCAGTTCGAGGAGGATGATACGGTTCGTGCTGTGATGATGAACAGCGAAGGACCGGATTTCTCCAAAGGGGCAGACTTCGATGATATCGATGAGGAGTGGACTGGAGAGGGGGAGATCAAGGAAACCTTCTCGGAACTTGGGGGGAAACTGGTAGCCCGGATTGACTTTTATCCGAAGCCTACGCTGGTGGCAGCGCGCGGCGTCTGCTTTGGCGGCTCTGCGGCGGTATTCAGTTCCTTTGATATCCGGATTGTTGGGGAGAACTTCCGCCTTCACGATGGAGATATCTATTACGGCACCGTGGGCTCCTGGGGGATGAGCAGTCTGCGTCTGCCTGTCTGGATTGGCCGCAACCGGATCCTGGATTACATGTTCCTCAATGAAGAATTCAACGGAAAGCAGCTGTACGAGATGGGAATGGTCAGCAAGGTCGTTGCAGAGGAGCTGGTGGACACTGTGGGGCTGATGTATGCGAAGAAGATGTCCAAGGCGGCGCCGATTGCTGCGAAGGCTTTCAAGGAATGTGTGCGCCGGGCCACGCTTCCTAACTATGCCGAGCTTCGGCGCGAGGAGGAAGCGGTCGCAGAGATGATTTATCAGACGGAGGACTGTAAACGGGGGCTGACCAGTCTGACGGAGAATGAGAACGGGCCGATGTGTGAGTTCCTGGGCCGTTGAGGGAGCGAATGTCATAATCAGGGAAACTGTTTCAAGACAGATCCAAGGAAAAATACAATCGAAAAGGAGAAAAACAAATGGTTGATTCTGGAACTTTAATGGTGATTGCTGTCGTCATGGCTGTTTATTTCGTCGGCATGATCGCTGTCAGCTGGATGGGAAGAAAGTATGGTAAGAACTTTGATGACTTTATCAGTGCCGGGCGGAACTGTACGACGATCATGATTATCGGCTCCGCCGTAGGTTCCCACATTGGAAATGGCTTCGTTGTGGGCGGAGCGGCCAGCGGCGCAGCGATCGGTATTGCCGGCGCCTGGTACGGCCTGGGCTGTGCCATCTCATATCTGGTGATGGCGCTGACCATTAATCATGTGATTTACAAGCTGGGGTATATCTCGGTACCGGAGATTCTGGAATCCCGTTATGGAGAGAAATGGACTTCCGTAATTTTCAGCGTGACCACTGCGCTGTCCTATATCGCGAACATCGCGGCCCAGCTGATGGCCGGTAAGGCTCTGTTTGAGGCGCTGGGCTTCAACGGAACCGTCGGCGTGTGGATTATTGCTGTTGTGGTTCTGGCTTATTCCTGCATCTCCGGTCTGTGGGGCGCTGCTGCCACCTCGGTGATTCAGGTCAGTATTATTATAGTGGGACTTATTGTCACGACGATTGTCATCCTGAGCAAGGGCGCGATGGGAGTGGTTACAGACGCGGTCGCTGCCGGAACGGTTCCCTCCACGTATTTTGATATCATGGTGGAAGGTCTGCCTGCGATTCTGATTACCTGTGTGCCGATCTCTCTGGCGGCTCTGTGTGAGCAGTGTACCGTTCAGCGTATTGTCTCCGCACGGACGGAGAAGGTGGCTTTCTGGGGCTTGATCCTTTCATTTATTATCATGATTCCCTGCGCACTGATGCCCGCCTTCATCGGCATGTATGGCAATGTTCTTTACAATGATACGAGCAACAGTGTTTTCTTCTCGGTGGCGCTGGATGTGCTTCCCACCTTGGCGTCGGCTGTGTTGATCGCCGCTGTAGTGGCTGCGATCATGTCTACAATCGACACGATGTTTGTGGCCTTTTCCACGATCATGCTGCACAATATTTACCGGGGTATGATTAATCCCAATGCATCTGAGAAGACTCTCCAGACCGGTGACTTTATCTGCCATGTGGCACTGTGCGTGGTGTCCGCCGTGGTTGCCCTGCAGTTTACCAGTATCCTGGATCTGCTGTGGCAGATGTATAATTTCTGCTCGGCCTGTGTCTTTGCCCCCTTCATCGGCGGTCTGTTCTGGAAGAGGGGGACAGCCAAAGGCGCGATCGCCAGTGCGATTGTCGGTTTCCTGTATATTGCGCTGAATATGGCGGGAATTATCCCGACCACGACGATTCTCAGCATCTTCTCCTTCCTGCCTGCCGCGGTGGCCTATGTCATCGTCAGTCTGCTGGATAAGAGCAAGGCGCAGGAACCCCCTGTGGCAGCAGAGTAACTAAATCATATCATCCGCGAGGCGGCCCGCCGGAAACGGCGGGGCTCCTCTCTGCGAAAAGATCGGGGAGTGAGATATGCAGTTAGAAGGGAAAGTGGCGATTGTGACCGGCGGCGCCCGGGGAATCGGTCGCGCCATTGTGGAAGCGTTTTGCAGCGAGGGCGCCTGCGTTACTCTGGCGGATATGGATGCTGACAGAGGAGAGCATGTCGTCCGGGAACTCAAAGAGCAGGGCTTTCAGGCGCTTTTTGTACGGACGGATGTGGGCCGGTCAAACGAGATTCAGAATATGGTGGAACAGACACGGGAGCATTTTGGTAAGATTGATATTCTGGTGAATAATGCCGGGATTCTGTGTGATGACGCGCTGGCGGAGGACGTCGCGGAGGAGGAGTGGGAGCGGATGCTGCGCATTGATCTGACGGCTCCCTTCCTGTGCAGCAAATATGTTCTGCCATATCTGCGGGCGCAGGGGGGCGGAGCCATTGTCAATATCGCTTCGGCGGCTGCTCTGGCAGCCTCCCATATGGATCCTCCTTACTGTACGGCGAAAACGGGAATCCTGGGTCTGACACGTTCACTGGCTTATGATTATGCTCCATACAGGGTACGGGCAAATGCGATTTGTCCGGGGACCTGCGAGACAGAGATGTTCCAGAATTATTTGAATACATTGTCTCCGGAGGAGGCCGCGGCGAAGCGGCAGCATTTCATGGAAGTCCAGCCTCTCGGAATGTGTCAACCCGAGGATGTGGCTTACGCGGCTGTGTATCTGGCGTCTGACCGGGCGAAATTTGTCACGGGAATCGCTCTGCCGGTGGATGGCGGCGCCACGGCAATTTAGAGAAGAGAGGTAGTCCATTTATGATTTTGACTGGAAAGGAGGCGGCCGCACGGATTGATATCAGTGTGGTCCGCACCCATCACAGCCACAAAGACATTCTGGAAGTTGTGGAGCTGGCAAAAAAATATCGGTTTATCAATGTACATGTTCTTCCGTGCTGGGTGTCTGATCTGGCCGTACTGCTCCGGGGGGTAGAGGGAGTGTATGTGGGAGCTCCTGTGGGATTTCCTTCCGGGGCCGCTACGACCCTGACGAAGATGGTTGAGGCGGAACAGATGCTTCACGATGGTGTGGAAGAGATGGACATTGTGATGAATGTCGGCAAATTGAAAGCCGGAGAGAAGGCATATGTACTGCACGAATTGAGACAGATTATCGGTATGACCGATGGAAAGGTCAAAACAAAGGTAATTATTGAGACAAGAGCCCTGGAAGAGGGCGAGATATACGCAGCCTGTGATATCGCCATTGCCAGCGGAGCCGATTTCGTCAAGACAGGAACGGGATGGATTCCGGGAACGCTGGATCTGGATCAGGTTCGGCGGATCAGGGAACACTGCGGTTCGGACATTCAGCTGAAGGTGGCCGGGGGTGTGCGAACCCGTGAGGAATTTATTGCCCTGATGGAGATGGGCGTCGAACGGGTGGGAATCAATGCGGTCTCCGCCGTGGAAATTGTAAAGGCTTTGAATGAACACCCCTATTATGGAAGGGAAGAGGCCGCGTCACTGCTGGCCTGAGGAAAGGAGCAGATATACTATGAGAGAAAATGGCCCTGTGATCTATGAGAAAATCAATACGGAGAAGGGAAGCATCGTGAAGATCCTGCTGAACCGCCCCGATCACGGGAACCGGATTGACGGCGAGATGTGGCACGACTTCATGGAGGCGGTGGATCTGGCTGCCGCAGACCGTGAAGTACGTGTCGTGATTTTCGGAGGCGTAGGGGAAGATTTCTGCTGTGGATTTGACACGGGAGATCCCTCGGTTTCCCTGAATGCGAATGAAGACGGTGTGGTGAGCTTCGCGGATCGCCGGGAGAATACCTGGGAGGAAGTAGATACCTGGCTGAAAATCTATAATATGCGCAAGCCCACGATCTGTATGGCGCAGGGAACGGTTCTGGGCGGCGGCTGGCTGATCGCCATGTCCTGTGACTGTATCTGTGCTGCGGACAATGCCGTGTTCGACAATACGGAATATGCGATGAATATGTCCTATACTCTGTATTTGCCCTGGGATGCCTGGAAGCTGCCGATGAACATTGCCAAGGAAAAGGCGTTTACCGGCTATACCATTACGGCCCCGGAAGGATACCGTTTTGGTCTGTGCAACCGCTGTGTTCCGGTTGAGGAGCTGGATGAGTGCACAATGACTCTGGCCAGACGCATGCTGAAACTGTCGCCTTATACGCTGACGATGCACAAAGAGATGTACAAGATGGCGCATGATATGCAGGGAATTCAGCAGATCATCCCCTTCAGCAAGGAGATCTTTAACGTTTCCATGCAGCTTCCCGGTACCCCGGAAAATGAAGCGCTGTGGGAGATCGCCAAGACGCAGGGCGGCGCCGCCATGGATGCGGAGTTTACCCGGCAGGCAAGAGCCCTGAGAGAGGAAGAACGTGCCTTCCGGGATCCGAAGGAGATCAATTTCTAGGGGAAAGAGTCAGCTGCGAACTGTTCCCTGAGGGGAGAGCCGTCCCACGGGAGGGACGGCTCTCCCCTCACGACAAACCAGGCGAGGGGGAGGGACTGAAACATGAAGAAGGAGTGGCTGGGGTATCTGGCCGGAATCGGCTCTTCTGTTATCATGGGATTGTCCTGGTATGCAACAAAACGTATCGGTCAGATTCATGAGGTATCGGTGCTGGATATTCTCTCCGTCAGATATCTGATCAGTGGTTTTCTGTTTCTTCTGCTCTGGAGAATCGGGCGGATTCATTTGGATTACCGGGGAAAGAAACTGCGTCCGCTGCTGGAGCTCAGTCTCCTGATGCCGATTCTTTATAACATGATGGAGTACAAAGCGCTGGATTATATCTCTTCGGCAGAAATCGGGATGCTGTGCTCTCTGTCGACGGTGGTGGCATCCCTGCTTGGCTATATGATATTGGGAGAACGAATATCAGCGGCAGAGAGTCTTTTTATGCTGATGGCGGTGGCCGGAGTGATCTTCGTGAATGCCTTTGACTTTATTCCGGGAGATGATTCCAACAAGGGACGCCTTCTTATGTGCGGCTGTGTGCTGTGTGCGTCGGTGAACCGTCTGAAAGCGCGCAGGGCTTCCCTTTCCTTCACATCGACAGAAATCACAGCCGTGATGATCTGGAGTTCTGCGGTGGTGCTGACAGCTCTCAACCTGATCAACCATCTGCGGCTGGGGAATGGCGGGGACTTTATTCTTTTCGTATCAGATCGCCGCGTCTATGGTTACCTGCTTTTCCTGAGTCTGGGCTGCTCACTGCTGGGATTTCTGCTGAATAATGTGGCGATTGCGAACCTGCCCATGGCCAGGTCCTCTGTCCTCGGCGCCATCGCGACCGTGGTGGCTGTCGCGAGCGGTGCGGTTCTTCTGAGGGAACCGCTGGCCTGGCATGATTTTGTGGGTTGTGGGCTGATTGTGGCAGGGGTCAGCGGATGCAACCTGGCAAAGTACAGAGAAGGGGAGGAACGTTCGGAGGATTCCTCTCTGCCAAAGAAAGGAGGATGATCATGGATATTCACAGCAAGAAGAAATTATCGAACGGAGTGGAAATTCCCGTAACCGGACTGGGCGTATACCTGTCTCCGGCGGGAGAAGTCACGGCGGATTCAGTGCGCTGGGCGGTGGAAGCCGGGTATCGCCACATCGATGCCGCGGCTGTCTATGGAAATGAAGAAAGCGTGGGGGAGGGGATCCGCACCTGCGGTGTTCCCCGGGAGCAGCTGTTTATTACTTCCAAGCTCTGGAACGATGATATGCGGAAGGGACGCCAGAGGGAGGCTTTTCAGGAGACTCTGAAAAAGCTGGGAACGGACTATCTGGACCTGTATCTGATCCACTGGCCGGTGGAGAATCATGCGGAGTCCTGGCATGTGCTCGAAGACCTTTATCGCTCCGGTCTGGTTCGGGCGATCGGTGTCAGCAACTATCACCGACAGCATCTGGATGAGCTGGCGGCGGAGGCGGAGATCGTCCCGATGGTGAACCAGTTCGAATGTCATCCTTATCTGTCGCAGGAACCTCTGATGGAATTGTGCCGGGAACGCGGCATGGTCTGCGAGGCGTACAGCCCTCTGGGAGGACAGAACGGACCGGTGCTGTCGGATCCGGGGATCCTGAAACTGGCACAGGATCACGGCAGAACGGCAGCACAGATCGTTCTGCGCTGGCATCTGCAGAAGGGGCGGGTTGTACTGCCCAAGTCCAATCACCGGGAACGCATTTGTTCCAACCTGGAGATCTTTGATTTTGAACTTAGTGCGGCCGAGATGGAAACGATGGATCATCTGAATCAGGATCTGCGGACAGGCGGGAATCCGGATTGCTTTGATTTCTGACAGAAAAAGGTGCTGCCCTTTACTGAGACAGCACCTTTTTTATCATATAAACGAATCCGCCGCTGACCGGGGCAGTCAGCGCCATTCGATCTGCAGGGGATCCCGTTCGACCAGCCGACGGAACTGAACATCTGGGTATCCCACCAGCATACAGCCGCAGATGCGTGTTCCGGTCGGCAGATGGACGGCCTCTGCGAATTCCTCCATATAGGGATGGAAGCAGGCGAGAAATTCCAGAAGGCCGACCCAGCAGGTTCCCAGACCCAGAGAGGGGGCCAGCAGAGAGATGAAGGTTAGGGAAAACTGGGCATTTTGCCGCCAGGTTTCCAGACTCTCGTCGCTGATGGCCAGAATCAGGTGCTGGCTGTTATAGAAGAGTGCGTCGTGGCCGTAGGTCTCCTGAAGATGAACGGTATGCTGAATCTTGTAATAGCCGGGGAAATCCTCTGGAATTTCACGGGCCAGACGGCAATAAAGGTGATTAAGCTCATCCAGCTTCTCCCGCCCGGAGACGACCAGATAACGGATCCCCTGTGAGTTCTCTCCGGTCTGCGGATAACGACCAATGTCCAGCAGCTCTGCCAGTTTTTCCCGGGGGACCAACTCTTCCCGATAGTAGCGGACGGAACGGGGCGTACGCAAAAACTGCACCGCCTGGGCCGGAGGAAGCGGCGTTCCGACCGGTTCCTGCCGGGGGGAGAGCGGATTCTCCATATGGCCGCCGGGGCAGACAGATACGCAGTGACCGCAGCGAACACATTTGCTCAGATCAATCGCGACCCCATGGTCGGTGAGCTGGATGG
>JAJQCL010000070.1:0-4140 GCA_021202715.1 Lachnospiraceae bacterium | reverse complement strand
TGCAGAACGCACTCTTTGATGCAGAGACCGCATCCTGGACATTTAACATGATGAATCATAAGGAACCTCCTGCTTTTTTAATCGTTGTTTTACAGGGAAAATTTCCTGCTTTTCTCTTGACGAATGATATTTTTTTCAATAATATTATAATGATTCGATGAAAGGGTATGAATTCACCGAAAGAACATGATGTTTGATACGGGTGGTATCGATTATGGGAAGAACTCCTGCATATAAAACAGTATATTTTGCGATCAAACGCGGCATTCAGGAAGGCGTTTACAAGAAAGGGACACTTTTGCCCAGTGAGCCGGAACTGGAAAAACAATTCTCTGTCAGCCGAACAACCATACGCAAGGCCATCAGTCTGCTGACGGCGGAGGGTTACCTGGATGTGAAGCAGGGGCGGGGAACCATCGTGCTGGACACCTCCACGACGCAGTGGCTGAACAGCATTACGTCGATCACGGAAACGCTGGTACGGCGAGGGTATGAGGTGACGACGCAGGGCGTCTGCATCGATCTGGTGTACGCCAGTGAGACCGTGGCGGCGGCTCTGGAGGTCCCGGTGGGGACGCAGGTATACCAGATTCAGCGTGTACAGTGCGCGGATGGGATGCCCATTGCGATCATCAACAATTATCTGCGGACCAACAATCTGCCGGATCTGCAGAGCAAAGCGGAATCCTTTACCAGTCTCTATCACATGCTCGAGACAGAGTATAATGTCATCCTGCTCAACGCGACAGAGAACATTACGGCGATCAGTGCTGATTTTACCGAAGCGCAGATTCTGCGGGTGCCGATCGGGACGCCTCTGTTGCTGGTTAAACGTATTTCCTGCACGGAGCATGGCCCGATCGAGTATGCGTTTATCAAAATCGTGGCCAGCAAATATGAATACAGTGTCCATCTGGAGGGAAGAGGCCCGGCGGGCATCTCCTGAATACAGACATATGAAAACCGGCGATCCTCGCCGGTTTTTGTCATATCGGAAAGCTCTCTGAACGGTCCGATATGACAAAAAGTTTCCGGCAGATACGCAAAGTGCATTTTTATTTGTCTGACTGAGAGAGATCCGGCCGGAGGGGTCCGACCGGATGAGATCCATCGAGGATAGCCGGATCATTCGTTCGCCAGATAGTCTCCCAGATCAGAAAGAATGTCACTGATATGGACAAACTGTGTCAGCAGCTTCTCATACAGGTCAGCCCGCTGCGGATCCGGATGCGAGATGCGTTGGATTTCGTGTAGGGAAGACAGTTTCCTGTAATCCGGCCAGCAGCCGGTAGCCCGGGCGCAGATCGCGGCGGCGCCCAGAGCCGCCGCATCCTGATCAATGTTGGTCTTAACAATCTCCATGCGAAATACATCGGCAAACATCTGCATCCAGATCGGACTTTTGCTTCCTCCTCCGCAGAACAGAAGCGGACCGCGGATCGCGACATGCTCCTGCAGAGCGTCCAGAGAGAGTTTCAGGTTCAGGGCGATGCCCTCCAGACCGGCGCGGATCAGATCTGCACGGGTAGTGCCCAGATGCATTCCCAGAAAAGCCCCGCGGATATTGACACTTTTATCCTGACGGGTCCCGCCGGCGAGGCTGGGATTGAAGAAAACGCCGTGGGAGCCAACGGGGACCTGATCCGCCATTCGATCCATGACAGCATAGGCGTTTTCTCCGGTCAGATCGCTGCACAGTGTCTCCCGGATCCAGCGCAGCGAGGAGCCGCCCGCGAAAATCGAGTAAGCGGAGGTGAACATCCCTTCCTGAATGTGCGCGAATACATAGGGACGGCGCCGGGGATCCAGCACCGGCTGCTCCGAGTTGACGGGGATCCAGCTGGAAGAGCCGAGGGAGACGTAGACCTGTCCGGACTCACAGCCCACCGCGCCCAGGGCCATGCAGGCGTTGTCCACACCGCCGCAGGCGACCGGAGTTCCCGGCGCCAGACCGCAGGCTGCAGCGGCCGCCGGAGTGACCTGCCCAACGATCTTATGAGAGGGAACGATGGGAGGGAACAGAGCGGCGGAGAGACCGGCGGCCGCGAGCAGCGACTCGTCCAGCTGCCCATTCTGCAGGTCATACGCGCCGAGCCCGGAGGCGTAGGAGGGATCGGTGCAGACGGCTCCGGTGAGACAATAGTTGATATAATCCTTGGAGCCCAGAACCTTGTCGATCCGCGCAAAAAGCTCCGGCTGCTGTTCTTTCAGCCACATCAGCTTAAAGAGAGAATAGCAGGCGGGCGGAAAACCGTTGCCTGTCATCATATACCACTGTTCTTCGTCGATCTTCTGAAAAAAACGGGCGGTCTGTTCAGTCGGCCGGGTGTCTGACCAGATGGGAACCTGAGAGAGAAGCGTCCGGCCTTCGGCGTCGATCGGCACGGAGCCCAGGCTGTGCCCGGAGAGCGCGACACAGCCTACCTCGCTCGCAGAGATCCCTGCACGGGACAACAGGGTTCGCGTACTCTCACAGATCCCTGCCCACCAGTCCCCGGGCCGCTGCTCATGCCAGCCGGGCTGTGGGTAGTACGTGGGATATTCAATGAAAACCTTGCCTTTGGTGATAAGCTCCTGAGTATAGAGCGAGGCTTTAACCCCGCCGGTTCCCAGGTCATAGGAAATAAAATACATTCTTCTTCTCCTTTCATCCGGGGATGGCTTCTGATTCCTGTGCTATTCCAGTATACCAAACATTATTACGTTTGTAAACCTGAAAAACGTCATTGAAAAGGAAAATTTGATGGGATGAGTGAAAATACAAGGAGATATTTGAAAAAACAGAAATGTTCTTGACAGCAATACATAATTATGTTATGATCTAAAACGTAAATGATAATGCGCTATTGAGCGGCGTCACATATCTGAAAAGTAAGGAGGAGCTGCAGGATGATTACACGTGATCAATGGGGATTCACAAACCCCGTGGTATCGGATTTATATGGAAAGCCCCCGCTGGTGTGGAAGGACATGGACATTCATCTGGTTGTCTATGAGACGGATATCGAAAATATAGAAAAAGTCATTCCGGAACCCCTGAAGGCCAGAACGAACAAGGTCATTGTATGGCAGTCACATTTTGATCTGGGGACGACCCAGGGCGCCTTCAGTGAGACGGCGGTTTACGTGCAGGTACAGTACGACAGATACTGTGCGGACTATGAACCGTTCTTATATGTGGACAGTCATTTGCCGCTGACAGGAGGACGGGAGATCTGGGGCTATCAGAAGAAGATGGCAGAGATCGAGATCTCCCATGAGATGGAAGCGGTGCGGGCTCAGACAAACCGTCTGGGACATCAGATCATCAAGGCTCTGGTGGTTCCCAGATATATTGCGAAGATGGATGAGGTGCCGTGGAGTCCGGACGGCGTGTTCTCTCTGAAGTACATTCCCAGCGCCGAGGAGAACGGAGAGCCGCTGCGTCAGCTTGTTCTGACTCCCGGCGAGTTTACGGCGACGGAAGGGAAATTCTTCGGAGGGCCGGCTTCCATCACCTTTGAGCGCAGCGAGATCGATCCCACCTACCTTCTGGAACCGAAGAAGATCGTGGGAGGCTTCTTCGGCAAGGGAGATCTGTATCTGCCCTTTGGGAAGATCGTCTGTGATTACAAAGAGTAGGAGCGTCGTTTAGGAAAGGACAAGAGACGGGACAGGGGTCGCTGTACTCCTGTCCCATTTGTCACCCGGGTTCATACACTTCAAATCATTATACGTAAAGGAGCTGTGAATGTGAATACATATGTGGAAGCAAAACGCCCCACGTTTTATTTTATCGGTGTAACAACGGGTCAGTCCTCGATCATGCGGGTGTTTCCCCGCTGGGCGGAGATCCTGGGACTGGAGGCGGAGATGAAAGGCATTGACTTCGCGCCGCATTCCCCGGCGGAGCAATATCGTGAGGCCGTGGAATTCCTGAAAAAGGATCCTCTCTCCATGGGCGCTCTGGTGACGACACATAAGCTGGATCTTTATCGTGCCTGCCGGGATCTGTTCGACTATGCAGACCCTCTGGCACAGAAGCTGGGGGAGGTCAGCTGCCTTTCCAAAAAGGACGGGAAATTCTGCGCCCATGCCAAGGATCCCATTTCCAGCGGTCTGGCACTGGAGCATTTTGTTCCGGCGAACTATTGGGCTGAT
>JAJQCL010000075.1 GCA_021202715.1 Lachnospiraceae bacterium | reverse complement strand
CCTCCTGCGGGAGGGTATCGACATTCCGGAGATCACGCTGGTGGCGATCCTGGATGCGGACAAGGAGGGCTTCCTGCGTTCGGAGACCTCCCTGATTCAGACCGTAGGCCGGGCGGCCAGAAATACGGAGGGTCATGTGATCATGTATGCCGATACGGTGACGGATTCCATGCGGGTCGCCATCGAGGAGACGAACCGGCGGCGGGCGATTCAGGAGAAATATAACGAAGAACACGGCATTACGCCGCAGACGATCCGTAAGGCAGTGCGCGATCTCATCAGCATCACGAAGGCAGCCGATGAGCCGCGCTCCGGGAAGCTGGAGAAGGATCCGGAGTCCATGGATGAGAAGGAGCTGAAGGCGCTGATCGCCCAGGTGAAGAAGAAGATGTCCCAGGCCGCGGCGGAGCTGAATTTTGAGAAGGCGGCGGAGCTGCGGGATTACATGCTGGAACTGAAGAAATATCTGACGGATTAAGGGAAATATAAGGGGGAAAGACGGCGTGAAGATGCGGAAGTCCTGCGGTTGTTCCTTCAAGATAAGAGAAAATAGGATTGCGAGATGAAAAATCTTTGATTTTCGTAATCGAACTTATGCATCGCAGTGTATTTGCACGGAGCAATCCGTGTATCAGCCGGGGACAAATACTTTTGACTCCGGCATCAGGAGAATTTGGAGACGAAAAAGACAATGACGGAAAAGAAATACATCAAGATCCGGGGTGCACGGGAGCACAATCTGAAAAATATTGACGTGGATATCCCGCGGGACGAGCTGGTGGTCCTGACCGGGCTGTCCGGGTCGGGAAAATCCTCCCTGGCTTTTGATACGATTTATGCAGAAGGGCAGCGGCGGTATATGGAGTCCCTGTCTTCCTATGCCAGACAGTTCCTGGGGCAGATGGAGAAGCCGGAGGTGGAGAGCATCGAGGGGCTATCCCCGGCGATTTCGATTGATCAGAAATCTACGAACCGCAATCCTCGTTCGACGGTGGGCACCGTGACGGAGATCTATGATTACCTGCGTCTGCTTTATGCCCGGGTTGGCGTGCCTCACTGCCCGAAATGCGGCCGGGAGATCCATAAGCAGACGGTAGACCAGATGGTGGATCAGCTCATGGCGCTGCCCGAAGGGACGCGGATCCAGCTTTTGGCGCCTGTGGTCCGCGGACGGAAGGGCATGCATGTGAAGGTGCTGGATCAGGCCCGGCGCGGCGGCTATGTCCGTGTCCGTGTGGACGGAAATATGTACGAGCTCAGCGAGGAAATTTCGCTGGAGAAGAATATCAAGCACAACATTGAGATCGTGGTGGACCGCCTGATCATCCGCCCCGGCATGGAGAACCGGATGACGGATTCGATCGAGACGACACTGGGCTTAAGCGGCGGCACGATGCTGGTGGATATCCGGGATCAGGAACCTTTGAATTTCAGTGAGAATTTTGCCTGCCCGGACTGCGGTATCAGCGTTGAGGAGGTGGAGCCGCGCAGCTTTTCCTTCAATAATCCGTTCGGCGCCTGCCCAACCTGTCTGGGCCTCGGATTCAGTCAGGAGTTCGACATCAATCTGGTCATTCCGGATATGTCCCTGAGCATCAATCAGGGAGCCATCGTGGCGGTGGGATGGCGGAGCGCCAACAAGGAGGGCAGCTATACGAACGCCATTTTGAAGGCATTGTCAAAACGGTACGATTTCGATCTGGATACGCCCTTTGAGGACTACAGCGACGCGGTGAAGGAGGTGCTGATTCACGGCACGAAGGGCGAGCGGGTTCCCGTGACCTACACCGGTGAGCGGGGAACGAACACCTGGCAGGTGGCTTTCGAAGGGATCCTGGGGAATCTGGAGCGTCATTACCGGGAACGCGGGAGTGAATCCGCGGTGCGGGCGGATCTGGAGAACTATATGCGGATGATTCCCTGTGCAGCCTGCCATGGACGGCGGCTGAAGCCCTCGTCTCTGGCGGTTACTGTGGGAGAGAAAAACATTTACGAGCTCACGAGTCTGCCAATCCGGGAGTGCCGCGAGTATCTGGCGCATCTTTCTCTCAGCGAGATGCAGGCTTCCATCAGTGCGCCGATCCTTAAGGAAACGCTGGCGCGGCTGGATTTCCTCAACGATGTGGGACTGAGCTATCTGACGCTCAGCCGGGCTGCCGGGACTCTCTCCGGCGGGGAGGCGCAGCGGATCCGGCTGGCGACGCAGATCGGTTCCGGCCTGGTCGGTGTGGCCTATATCCTCGATGAGCCCAGCATCGGGCTGCACCAGAGGGACAATGATAAGCTGCTGAACACATTGTTCCGTCTGCGGGATCTGGGAAATACGGTGATCGTGGTGGAGCATGACGAGGACACGATGCGGGCCGCCGATTACATCGTGGACATCGGCCCCGGCGCCGGGGAGCACGGCGGCGAGGTCGTGGCGCTGGGGACGGCGGAGGATATCATGAATACGCCCGGTTCCATCACCGGCGACTATCTCAGCGGCCGCAGGAAAATCCCGGTGCCTGCGACGCGCCGCAGCCCGTCCGGGTGGCTGACGATCCGGGGCGCTGCGGAGAATAACCTGAAGCAGATCGACGTCGATCTGCCGCTGGGAGTATTTACCTGCGTCACCGGCGTTTCCGGTTCGGGCAAATCTTCGCTGATCAATGAGGTGCTTTATAAATCGGCGGCCAGAGTCCTGAATCGGGCCAATACGATCCCGGGGAAGCACCGGAGTATCGAGGGGCTGAAGACTCTGGATAAGGTCATTAACATCGACCAGTCGCCCATCGGGCGCACGCCGCGCTCCAATCCGGCGACCTACACGGGCGTGTTTGATCTGATCCGAGAGCTCTTTGCCAATACTTCGGACGCAAAGGCCCGGGGCTACACCAAGGGGCGTTTCAGCTTCAATGTGAAGGGCGGTCGGTGCGAGGCCTGCGCCGGGGACGGCATTCTTAAGATCGAGATGCATTTCCTGCCGGACGTGTATGTCCCCTGCGAGGTCTGCGGCGGCAAGCGCTACAACCGGGAGACGCTGGAGGTTCATTATAAGGGCAAGAGCATCTACGATGTACTCGATATGACCGTGGAGGAAGCACTGGATTTCTTCCAGAATGTACCGAAGATCCGCAGCCGTATCGAGATGCTCCATTATGTGGGTCTCTCCTACATCCGTCTGGGGCAGCCCTCGACCACCCTTTCCGGCGGTGAGGCGCAGCGGGTGAAACTGGCCACGGAGCTGTGCCGTAAGAGCACCGGGCGGACGCTTTACATCCTGGATGAGCCCACGACGGGTCTGCATTTTGCCGACGTGCACAAGCTGGTGGATATCCTGCAGCGCCTGACGGAGGGCGGCAATACGGTCGTGGTCATCGAGCACAATCTGGATGTCATCAAGACCGCCGATTATATCATCGATATGGGCCCTGAGGGCGGCGACGGCGGCGGTACGGTGATCGCCTGCGGAACCCCCGAGGAGGTGGCACAGGTGCCGGAATCCTATACGGGGCAATATGTGGCGAAGTATCTTGTGTAAGCGTTCCATTCCTGACTTTGGGTCCCTGGTATTATATCGTTATAGGAATTTTATACAAATTTACTTGTTTAACCGTTTCGCCTGATTTATACTTTATGGAAGAAACTCATGACGGAGGACTGTATTGAATGTCGGATGAGAAAAATACGAAGGATACAGAGAATGAAAGCTCCCGGGATGGGGGCTATGAGGAGGTCTGCTGCATTTGCCGACGCCCGGAGAGTAAGGCGGGGCGGATGATTCATCTGCCGGCGAACCTGTGTGTGTGCAACGACTGCCTGCAGAAGGCGATCAATGCGGCGCCCATGATCCAGCAGATGATGCCGGGCATGATAGAATGGCCGGAGGCGGGAAAGGATACGGAACAGGCACCGGCGCAGGAAGAGTCTTCTGCCGCGGAGACGGAGATCATCGAAGCGGATTCTGTGGAAAAGACGGAGGAGGCAAGGGCCGACGGGCAGGAAAGCGAAGAAGCCGAAGAGACGGAAGAAACCGGGAAGGATGCCGGGGACCGGAATACGCAGGGTTTCCCCCGTATCGATTTCCGCATGATCGATCTCTCGCAGCTCGGCAGCTGGGGCGGGATGGAGATCCCGCAGCGCCAGAAGGTGAAGAAGAAAAAGGGAAAATCCACCCCGGATTTTACGATGAAGGATGTTCCCGCGCCGCATAAGATCAAGGCGATGCTGGATGAGTATGTGGTGGGGCAGGAGCAGGCCAAGAAGACGATTTCTGTGGCGGTGTATAATCATTATAAGCGGATTCTGGCCGATGACAAGGACGGGGTGGAGATCGAGAAGTCCAATATGCTTCTCATCGGCCCGACGGGCAGCGGCAAGACCTATCTGGTGAAAACACTGGCGAAGCTGCTGGACGTGCCGCTGGCGATTGCCGACGCGACCTCGCTGACCGAGGCCGGTTACATCGGCGATGACATTGAGAGCGTCCTCTCCAAGCTGTTGGCGGCGGCGGACAACGACGTGGAGAAGGCGGAGCACGGCATCGTGTTCATCGATGAGATCGACAAGATTGCCAAAAAGCGCAATTCCAATACCCGGGATGTCAGCGGGGAATCGGTGCAGCAGGAACTGCTGAAAATGCTGGAGGGCAGCCAGGTGGAGGTGCCGGTGGGGGCCGGAAGCAAGAACGGCATGGTTCCCATGGCCACGATGGATACCCGGAATATTCTCTTTATCTGCGGCGGAGCCTTTCCGGATTTGAACGACGTGATCCGGGAGCGTCTCAATAAACGCTCGTCGATCGGTTTCCAGGCAGATCTCAAGGATCGCTATGATGACGACAGGGATCTGCTCTCTCAGGTACAGGTGGAGGATCTGCGCAAATTCGGTATGATTCCGGAATTCCTCGGCAGACTTCCCATTCTGGTGGCGTTAAAGCCCCTGACCAGGGAATTCCTGATTCGGATCCTCAGGGAACCCCGGAACGCGATTCTGAAGCAGTACCAGAAGCTTCTGGCCATGGATGAGGTGGAGCTGGTCTTCGATGACGGCGCGCTGGAGGTCATTGCCGAAAAGGCGATGGAGAAGGATACCGGCGCCCGGGCGCTGCGCGCGATCCTGGAGGAATATATGCTGGATATCATGTATGAGATCCCCAAGGATTCCAACATTGGCCGGGTGACGATCACGCGGGAGTATCTGGAGAATACCGGCGGCCCGATCATCGAGCTGCGCGGGCAGTTCATCCCTGCCGGACAGGTTCCGTTGCTTGAAACAAGATAGAAATTATGGTAAAATACCTGATATTATTGTACCTGCGCATAAGCGCATCCGCCGGAGGTGTCAGGAGCATTCCATTCATGCTGGATGAGCGGCCGCGGAAGGATTTCAGGTGTGCGGAGCCTTTGATACGGCACCGCGGGAGGAAGCAATGAAACGTGACGACAAAATACAGGGAAGAATGCTGCAGTTGCTGCGCTGGCCGATCTATATTCTGCCGGTTTTGATGATCGTGACTGTGGCAGTGTTTGTCATCAGTCTGTTTGCCGGGATCGTCGTGACTGTTTTTGACCTTCTTTATCTGATTTTTGCCATCTGGTGGACGGTTTCATGGAGGAGACAGACCGAAGAGGAGCTGGTGGATTTTGCGCTGTCCTTTCAGGAGAAGCAGCAGGAGCAGATCCGGAATCTTCCGGTGCCCTATGCGGTGCTGGGGAATGAGGGCGAGCTGCTCTGGAGCAATCAGGCGCTTGAGGAGCTGATGCCGGAGACGGGGGAGGACGGGGAAGACGGCGAGCAGGCGCTGCCCGCTCTGTCCGGGAATCTTCCGCAGGACGGCGGGAGAAGGACTGAACATATTCACTGGAACGGGCGGGCCTATGAGGCGCAGCTGCAGATGGTTTCCGCGGATGCGGATATGTACTCCCTGTTTTTGTTTGACGAGACCGAGCATCTGGAGGCTCTGACCAGGCTGGAGGAACAGAAGACCGTGGTCGGCCTGATCTATATCGACAATTATGAGGAAGCCATGAGCAGCGCGGAGGCGGTGCGGCAGTCTCTTCTGGCGGCGCTGATCGAGCGGAAGATCAGCAAATATTTCGCCAATTATGATGGTATTGTCCGCAAGACAGAAAAAGATAAATTCTTCCTGTTTATGCGGAAAAAGGGACTGACGGATGTGCAGGAGGACCGTTTTTCGATCCTGGAGGATGTGAAGACCCTCAATATTGGCAACAACATCGCGGTGACGCTGAGTATCAGCATCGGAACCGAAGGGGCTTCGATGGAACAGAACAATGAGCTGTGTCGGACAGCTATGGATCTGGCCCTGGGACGCGGCGGCGATCAGGCCGTGGTTAAAACGCCGGAGCAGATCAAGTACTACGGCGGCAAGACGCAGCAGCATGAGAAGAATACCCGCGTGAAAGCTCGTGTCAAGGCGCAGGCATTGCGGGAGCTGATGCTGACGAAGGATCAGATCCTGATCATGGGACATAAGATTCCCGACGTGGATGCCTTCGGAGCGGCGGTGGGAATCTTCCGGGCCGCCAAAACTCTGGACAAAAGGGCGCATATTGTCATTGATGAAGTCAGCTCTTCCCTTCGCCCGATGGTGAAGCGGTTTCAGAATCACTCCGAATATCCCTCTGACATGATCATTTCCAGTGAGAAAGCGCTGGCCCGGCGGGATGCGAACACCATCGTGGTGGTGGTGGATGTGAACCGTCCCAGCTACACGGAGTGCCCGGCGCTCCTGGATCGGGCTTCCACGGTTGTGGTGCTGGACCACCATCGTCAGGGGAATGAGACGATTCAGAAGGCAACTCTTTCCTACATCGAATCCTATGCCTCCTCTGCCAGTGAAATGGTAGCGGAGATTCTGCAGTATTTTGATGATTCTCTGCGTCTGCGCCCGATCGAGGCGGAGACGATCTATGCGGGCATCGTTGTGGATACGAACAATTTTACCAATAAGGCCGGAGTCAGGACCTTCGAGGCCGCCGCTTTCCTGCGCCGCCATGGGGCGGATGTGACCAATGTCCGGAAGCTGTTCCGGGAGAGTCCGGAGGATATCCGGGCGCGGGCGCGGACTGTCAGCGGTGCGGAAATGTTTGAAGACAGCTTTGCTTTCGGGATCTGCTCCAGTGAGGGATTGGAGAGCCCGACAATCATTGGAGCACAGGCAGCCAATGAGATGCTGAACATCGTGGGTGTGAAAGCGTCGATCGTGTTGACTGAATTTAACGGGACCATTTATGTCAGCGCCCGCTCGATCGATGAGGTGAATGTCCAGCTGATCATGGAGCGCCTGGGCGGCGGCGGTCATCTGAGTATCGCCGGAGCGCAGTTGAAGGGCTGCACGGTGGAGGAAGCAAAGCAACAGGTGAAGGACACGATCCTTCAGATGAAGCGGGAAGGAATTTTTTAAAAAACAGGAATAAGGAGGCTCCTATGCAGATCGTACTGTTAGAAGATGTAAAATCTCTCGGGAAGAAGGGGGATGTTGTCAAGGCCAACGACGGCTATGCGCGCAACTATATTTTGCCCAAGAAGCTGGGCGTGGAGGCGACGCCTCAGAACCTGGCGAAGCTGAAGCAGCAGAAGAACCATGAGGCGAAGGTGGCGGCCAAAAATCTGGCGGATGCTCAGGAGCTGGCCCGCTCTATGGAGGAGAAGACCGTGGTGCTTTCGGCGAAGGTGGGGGAGGGCGGACGGCTCTTCGGCGCCATCGCTTCCAGGGAGATCGCGCAGGGCATGAAGGAGCAGCATGGTCTGGAACTGGACAAGAAGAAGATTGTTCTTCCAGAACCCATCAAGACGCTGGGAGACCACGAGGTGATGGTGAAGCTGCATCGTGACGTGACGGCGAAACTGACGGTTCGGGTCGTGGAAGAGTAGGAAACGATAAACAGATACGGACGGATGCGGATATGGATATGGAAGAAAATCTGGTAAAACGTGTTCTTCCCCACAGCGTCGAGGCGGAACAGACCGTCATCGGCGCGATGATTCTGGACAATGATGCGATTGCTGTTGTCGAGAACATCGTCCGCGGGGAGGATTTTTATCACCGGCAGTACGGGATCATCTACGATGCGATGATTGAGCTGTACGAGGAAGGCCATCCCGTAGATTTGCTGACTCTGCAGGATCGCCTGAAAGAAAAAGATGTTCCGCCGGAGGTCAGCAGTCTGGATTATATCGGGGAGCTGGTGGCGGCGGTCCCCATTTCGGCGAACGCCAAATACTATGCGGAGATCGTTTATGAAAAATCTCTGCTGCGTAAACTGATCCATGCTTCGGAGGAGACAGCCAACGCCTGTTATGCCGGAAAAGACAAGACAGAAAACATTCTGGCGGATACGGAGAAGAAGATCTTTCAGGTTCTCAATCAGCGGCGGGAGGGAGATTACGTTCCCATTCAGGAGATCGCCCTGACGGCGCTCGAGCGGATTCACAAGGCGTCGCGGACAAAGAACCCGGTGACAGGAATCCCTACAGGCTTTACGGATCTGGACCGCCAGCTGGCCGGTCTGCAGCCGTCGGATCTGATCCTGCTGGCGGCGCGTCCTTCGATGGGCAAGACGGCGTTCGCCCTGAACATTGCGCAATACGCCTGCTTCCGCAAGGGGATCAGTACCATTATTTTCAGCCTGGAAATGTCCAAGGAGCAGCTGGTGAACCGGCTTTTTGCCATGGAATCCCGGGTAGATGCCCAGAATATCCGCACCGGCAACCTCACGGATGAGGACTGGGACAGTCTGGTGGAGGGCGTCAATACAGTAGGACGCTCGAAGCTGATCATCGACGATACGCCCGGTATCACAGTCAGTGAGATGCGCACCAAATGCCGGAAATACAAGCTGGAGTATGGCCTGCAGCTGATTCTTATTGACTATTTGCAGCTGATGAGCGGCAGCGGCAGCCGTGCTTCGGACAACCGGCAGCAGGAGATCTCGGAGATCTCCCGATCCCTCAAGGCGCTGGCCCGGGAACTGGAATGCCCGGTGATCGCCCTGTCTCAGCTGAGCCGGGCCGTAGAGAGCCGCGCGGATCATCGCCCCATGCTTTCCGACCTGCGTGAATCCGGCGCCATCGAGCAGGACGCGGATGTGGTTCTCTTCCTCTACCGGGATGATTACTATAACAAGGACAGCCCCTCCAAGAATATCTGCGAGGTCATCGTCGCCAAGCAGAGAAACGGCCCGATTGGAACGGTCGAACTGGTGTGGCTGCCGAATTATACAAAATTTGTCAATATGAAAAAGTGAAGGATTGCGCGAGTGCATTCGCAGGGAGCAATCCGTGTATCAGAATTGGATTATTACGCAAAAAACGACCCCGTACCAGAGTACGAAAGGTCGTTTTTTGCTGCCTGACGAGAGAAGTCGGATCCGTGACGTTATGCCTCCTGGGGCTGTGCCTTCGCTGTCAGATATTCATTGATGGCATTCACCATCAGGTCGCTGTCGATGCCATGAACCATGCAGGCCTCATCCAGAGATTCGCCCTGGGAGGAGGGGCCGCCGATGCAGTGCATGCCCGCCCCCATGAGGATGGGGACAATATTGATATCGATATTGATAATCTCTCCGATCAGCATATCCTTTGTTACCTGTGCCATGAGATGTTGCCTCCTTGTACGTGAAATAAGATGTACCGCCTGTTTCTGCAAACGGTGTCCTTATTATATAATAAAGACTCTCCGATTTCAAGCCGCACAAAAATTTACTTGAAATCTCCCATCCACTGTATTACAATAAGGGCAAATCTAATGTTAGGAGGAAAAATCCTATGGCATATGTAATTTCTGACGATTGCATCAGCTGTGGCGCCTGTGCGGCGGAATGTCCTGTGGAGGCGATCTCTGAGGGCGATGGCAAATATGTGATCGATGCGGATGCCTGCCTGGATTGCGGTACCTGCGAGGCGACCTGCCCCAACGACGCGATCTCTGCCGGCTGATGTTCACATCGGACAAGAAAAAACCCGGCCTGGCCGGGCTTTTTCTTGCCTTTTTTTCGGGGCGTTCAGTTCCGGCCAAAGGGCTTTTTCTTCTTGATTGCCATGACAGGGGCTTTCGCTGCGGCGGCCTCCGCCCGGGCTTTCCCATTCTTCTGCATGGAGCGCAGAGACTCGTCCAGTTTTTTGAACCGCTCCTCCTCTCGCTCTTCTTTTTCACGAAACGCGTAATTCATCTCTTTCACGAGGCGGTCCCCCACCTGACTGCTGACGCTCTGACAAAGCGCAGGGTTGTTGTGGTTCAGCGCATCGGTCATGATCTGCGTCATGATGGTACGGAACTGCTGCATTTTCGCTTCCTGCTGCCTGCGGAGCTCTTCCTCGTTGGGGACATAGAGATCCGTTTTGGGGGCTTTGTCGCCGTATAAAATATCCCGGATGGTTTTCAGCTGGTATCCTTTTCCTTTTAACTCCTGAATTTCCTGGAACAGGCGGATGTGCTCCTCCGTGTAATAGCGGTGTCCCAGGTCATTTCTCGGTATCTCGAGATCCAGTTCTTCTTCCCAGTAACGGAGCACGTGAGCTTCCACGCCGGCTTCCCGGGCGGCCTCTGAGATGAGATAGTGATGATCGTCCATATTTGATGCCTCCTGTCTGTATCCTGCCTTGCCTATTATAGTACAGGCCTGGGAAGAGCGACAAGGAAATGTCATCGGAGAGATTCGGCAAAATAGAATCGACAGAGACAAACTCTCTGTCGATGAAAGGGATTTCTTCATTCTGTGAGGCGGTCGCTGTCGTCTGTCGCCGGTTCTGGCGATGAAAAGCGGACTAGACGGCCAGCTGCTGGAGGGCTTCCGGCCCGGTCAGCTGTTCAAAATGCTCCTCGTAATAAGCCTCAGAGGCCGGATTGCTGCGGATTCTCTGACCGTATTCCGTGAGAATATTACAGATCTTGTTAAATTCTTCCGCGGCATGACCGGACTTATGCACGACCAGATAATACTTTTGGTCGGAGGGGCATTTGTACAGGGAGTTCGCGCCCCGGTAAACGTTCCGGAGTACAGCAGCGGACTCCAGAATCGGATCCAGACGGTCGAAGCGGAAGACGGAGGAGAGCGGGAGAGAATCCACGGACTCTTCCTTTTGTCCACTGTCTTCCAGAAGACGGCTCAGTGTCTCCAGGATGTCCTCTGCGGAAACGGAGGGCTGCGTTTCGGTTCCGTATTCCATCTGGTACTCTTCATAGGTGCCGGGGGTGAAACGGGCAAACCGTGTGTCCAGCTCATCCGGATCTTCAATTTTTGTGATGATCAGCATGATGCCGTCACTGGACAGGGGGATGGCTTCTATCATAAGTGGAATGTCATCGGCGTGGAATCCAACCTCGCTGTCGGCGCGCTCAATCATCTCACGAAAAAGAACTCTTGCTTTGTCGCTTCCGTAGGCAAGCTCCAGAAGCGAGAGCTGGCGGGCGTGCAAATCACTGTAATTCAGTGTGCAGCGAATCTGATTCTCGCTGATCTTCTCAATCTTCATTCCATCATCACTTCCATTCTTTCGGCAGATTTATGACAGTACAATAACCTTTTTGCTGTTCGCTATAGTATACCCCAAACGCAGGCGGAATGTAAAGGAATATTCTGTGAATAAATTATAAAAAAGGCTCCTGGCTCCGAACGCATCGACGCGTTGGGAAACGACGTTGTTTATGAGAAAATGCCACAAAATGTGGCAGCTTGTTGCGTGACAACGCTTTTGCGGTCTGTTATCTTTGACATGC
>JAJQCL010000191.1:1796-11733 GCA_021202715.1 Lachnospiraceae bacterium | reverse complement strand
CAAAGATATTATATCGTGCTGTGGATTGCCCATCAAGCGACAAATCAGGACAAGTGTCGCATATAGACGAGAAGCAGGAAGAACCGTGCACTCCCCCACACGATCAGGCGCCGTTCCTCCTGCCCGATGCGTCCCGCCCGGTGATCTTTCCGGCTGATACCATGACAAAGCTGAGCAGGACCCCTGCCGCAAAGCCAAATGTATGAACCAGAAACGCGCTGATGCTTGTATTTGAAAATACAAAATAAACTACTACGATGATCACATCCGGTCTGTACCATACCAGGCTGCTCTGCCACTGAAACCTGAGAGAGCATACGAGCAGGCAGGCAATCAGCGCAAAAATCCCACTTGACGCGCCAATATCATACAGCTTCTCAGAAATCACGACAGAATAAGCAATTTCCGCGAGGATCCCGCCTGATAAAAAGAGAAAGACCGTCTGGCCTTTCCGCAAAAAAGGGACAAGCAGAGAGCTGACGGAAAGCAGGCCAATAGAATTGGCCAGCAGATGTCTGAGATTATAATGTAAGAAGAGGCAGATGACGAACCGGTAATACTCTCCCTGAAGATACTGTATGCCGGTGACTCCGAAATACAGATAACTGTTCTCCGCCCTCTGCGTTACAAAAAAAATAACCCAAAACAATACAACAAGAAAAATTGCCACCGCATTGCGGCGTCCCCATTCCCTGATTCTGTCCATATCAAATTTACCTCAAAAGCATTGTATAACTTACGTCCTGAAACCGCAAGCTCCTCCCCACTGATCATGCGACGCTTTCCCGATATTGTTGCTTGATGGACGATAAACAGCCGGGTAGAATATTATCATGCAACAAATGTTGTCCATACGGAGGGCTCCCATGATCCTTTTTATCAGTATTGCAGGAATCCTCGTGATTCTGGTTCTTTTCATTTTGCTGTATTACAACCGGGCTTTCCCGGAAGCACGTGAGATGGCCGACGAAATGACTCTGGTCGGAAAGGATTATTATTTCTACGGGGAAAGCGGTATCGGTTTTCTCATTTTTTCCGGCGCGAAGACGGACGATCGGGCCTATGCCTGTCTCGCAAAGCTGCTACACGAGGAAGGACATACCGTCGTCATCCCCAAACAGCGGTTTCATTTGAGTGCGTTCGGGACAAAACACGGATTGGAGATCATCGACTCCCATCCCGAAGTCCGGAAATGGATTCCGGTCGGACATTCCCTGGGCGGAATGCCTGTCAGCCGGATCGCGGCCGCACGGACAGATGATCTGATGGGAGCCGTCTTTCTGGCGACCTATGCCTCCATTGACCTGTCCGGTCTCGACCTTGCCGTGCTCCGCATCACCGCAGAACACGATGGCGTGATGAACAATGACAGGATGGAGAACTATCATCACAATCTGCCCAAAAATACCAGCGAGAGAATGTTGAAGGGAGCAAACCATCAGGGCTTTGCCGCCTACAAATCCATGTCGGGACGAGACGGGAAAGCCTCCCTGTCCTGGCAGGAGCAGAATAAACAAACCGCACAACTGATTCTGGACTTCTTTTTCCCCGGACATACGGAAGAACTGACAGCGACTGGCTCTGTCCGTACATAAAGCAAAGGATATTATATATGAAAGAACCCTTACAGTCTGATGAGATGGAACGGGCGGCTTCCATCATCTGTGCTGTTGGAAATGATTCGCAGCACGGCCTGACTTTAAATTCCGAGAACAGCTATTACTTCGGAACGGATCTCTGCGGCGTATTCCCTTACATGCTCACAGGGAAAAGAATCATGAGTCAAGGCGATCCTGCCTGCGAGCCGGACAAGATGGAAAGACTGATCGATGAATATCTGGATTTTTGCAGAGACAGAGGGTACCGGCCAATCTTCAATTCCGTCAGCTGTGACACGGCCGATCTGTTGAGGACCAAAGGCTTCCGTGTGCTGAGATATGGAGAAGAAGCCATTCTGGATTTAGCAGAGTATTCTCTGGCCGGCGGGAAAAAGGGCGCGCTGCGAAGAAATGTGGCCAAACTGAACCGGGCCGGCGTTGTCCTGTTGGAATACTGCCCGGAAACAGCGCGCGATCCCTCTCTGGAAAAAGAAATCTCTGAATTGGAAAAACAGTGGTTTGCCGATAAGAAGCTGAATCTCACCTATTCCGTCGGTGGCTTACAGTTTGACAAACCGTATGGCAGACGCTACTTCATCACCAGAGACACAGAAGGAACACTCCTGACCGTTTTATCCTTCCTTCCCTATCGTCAAAAGAAAGGGTACTGTGTGGATGTGATGTACCGCAGGCTGGATGGGCCAACCGGCGCCATGGAGCACGCCATCATCTCCGCTGCCATGAAACTGAAAGAGGGCGGCGTGGAAGAAGTCAGTCTGAATATCGCCCCTCTGGCAGGCATCGATATTACCAGGCCGGACACCGTCAAGGCAGAGAAGCTTATGTATGAGATCTTCGACAAGATGGACTTTGGCTATGACTTTAAGAATCTCTACCGCTTCAAAAGCAAGTTCTCCCCGACGACCTGGAAACCGCGTTATCTGGTGTATGACCGCAGAATCTCACTGGCACGGCTGGCAACAGCCATTACCGATGCCAAAGGAGCCGCAGATCCTGCCCTTTATATGCAGTACAAGAAATTTTTCCTCTCCCTGCTGCTGTCTCCGGACTGGCACAGAAAAAGTTAAAAGGACACGTGAAGGCCTGCACACCTGTGCAGGCCTTCCAGCATCGTTGTGAGAAATTTTCTTATAACGGCAAATCTTTCCTCTGGAAACGAACCGCGCCCGTCACATAGCAGACCACAGCCACGACAACCAGCACGATCAGCTTGGGGATGAAGGAATCATCCACGGCGCCGGAGCCAACGGTTCCCAGCGCGTCAATGTCAAAGAGGCCGACCAGCGAGAGCCGGTTGAACATTCCCAGCTCCTCGACGCCCATTCCCGTATTCACCATGTTCTCCGAGCCGAACATTCCCAGCAGGGAACAGATGAAAAACCAGATATTCAGCCCGCCGCCCAGAGCCAGGGCATATTTGCTCAGGTTGAAGAGGCAGCTAGCCAGATAGCAGATGCCTGCCATCGCTTCTGTCAGGAGATACAGGCCGCCGTAGAGCGCCGCATATTTTGCCACGTCGACTTCGCCGATGATGACGTTGCAGGCCGCCAGTTTGACAAGGAACGCGCATCCCACCATGATGAACGGCGTCACGATCATGTAGATCGCCTGTGTGATCGCGACGGCGCTGCGCTTTGTGGGCGTCGAGAGGATATAGGCCATGGAGCCCTTATCCACCTGATCGACGATCAGCGCATTGCCGGCGAAGATAATGAACAGCAGAATCGGCAGCAGACTCATAATGGTAAAATACATCTGGTTCAGCATGGCCGAGGTGTCCATCTCACTCAGATTCTCCACCAGGTCGGAGGACACACCCATCATTTCCAGCATATTGGTCATCATGGTCTCCACATCCAGGTCGTCGCCGGAGAAGCAGCCCTGCACCGAACCCAATGCGTAGACATACTCAAAATTAGCGATGTAGGCGTCCAGTCCGACCTCCGACTGCGACAGCTCCTCCGCGGCCTCCGCAAAGCCTTCACTGCTCAGATCCAGATCCTCAGATTGTTCCGACATCATCTCAAACACCGTATCATACGCCGTCAGATCATCCGCCTCCGAAAAGTCCTCATAGCTCAGTTCCGCGCCCGCCATCTCATTATACGACGCCAGCACATACAGATAGCTGTAAAAATCCGTCTGCGCATCGGTATAATCCGTGGAATCCGAGGTAGAACCGATCAGATTTCCCGCAAAGGTCGTAACGACCGTCATCAGGCAGAGAACAATGGTGCACGCGATCGCCAGAACCTTGTTGGCGCTGATGCTCTGCTTCATCAGCGGCCAGGAAAATATTTTCGTCGTCTTCATTTTGTCCTGTCGCTCCTCCTTCTCATCCCGTTCTGTAGCGTTTTCATAAAATATTCCTCTAAATCCGGATGGCTCTCCGACAGGGAAAGGACCTGTAACCCGTCCATCGCCTGAAACGCCGCGTCCACATCCTTTGCCACAGCGTCAAACCGGACCTGCGCCCCCTCCCGGCGGCTGCCCGGCAGCCGTCCGCAGAAGATTTTCGCCGACTCTTCCTCTGCGAATTCCACCCCGAAGGTCCGCACGGAACCATGGCGGAATTCGGACAGATTGATCACACTCTGAATCCTTCCATCATGAATGATCGCCACCCGGTCGCACACTTCTTCGATCTCCTCGAAAATGTGGCTCGACATAAAAATGGTTCGTCCCCGGGCCTTTTCCTCCCGGATCAGTTCCAGAAATGTCTCCCGCATCAGAGGATCCAGCCCAGTCGTCGGCTCATCGAGGATGAGGATATCCCGGTCTCCCATCAGCGCGGCGACGATCGCCGTTTTCTGCTTCATGCCCTTGCTCATGCGTTTTAAAACCGCCGAAGAATCCAGGCCGAGCAGATCGATCAGATGGTTCATATAGGTAAAATCCTTCTCACCCAGAAACTGTGCCTGTACCTTGAAAAAATCGGTACCGGTCTTCAGATCGGGGAACGCGATCTCACCCGGAATGTAGCTGACGCTCTTCATCACATCGGGCGCCTGCTTCCACGGATTCAGGCCGTTGACTGTCACCTTGCCGCTGTCCGCCTTCAGGAAGCCCATCATGTGACGGATGGTCGTCGTCTTCCCGGAGCCGTTGGTTCCCAAATAGCCGAAGACCTCTCCCTCACGAATATCCAGAGAAAGATCAAAGATTCCCCGTCCCTGTCCATAATCCTTTGTCAGATGCTCCACGGAGATCATTGTCCTGCTCATTGCTTCACTTCCTTTCAGAGCGCCCGGACGACACTCCCTCAAAATGATGACCGGTATCGTAGAAGCCCATAAAATAATCTTCCAGTGTAAAGGGGATTTCTATAAAATCAGCGATATGAAACCCCTTCAGGCTCGCGATCAGCGCACCGACCTGCTCCGCCGGGATCTGCACCCGCACCCGCAGCTTCCTTTTGTTCTTCGAAGTGAAGGTAAACGGTTTGCTGACAAAAGCCGTATAGGAATCAGCATCGGCAAAGGACACCCGATAGATCCGATCATGCTTCTGTTTCAGCTCTTCCGACTGAAATTCCGACACGATCTTCCCGTCCCGGATGATCGCAATACGGTCACAGACAGCGTCCACCTCATGGAAGATATGAGAGGATAAAAAGATCGTCTTTCCGCGCTGCTTTTCCTCCCGGACGAATTCGATGAACGTCTCCTGCATCACCGGATCAAGCCCCGAGGTCGGCTCATCCAGGATGAGAATCTCCGGGTCATGCATAAATGCGGTGACAACCGCCAGCTTTCGCTTGACGCCGAGGCTCATCTGCTTAATGCTGATGTTGGGGTCCAGTTCAAAACGATTTAACAGCATACTCAGATATTCGCGATTCTTTACTCCGCGCATCCGCTCCATCATCCGCAAAAACGCGGTCCCGGACAGACCGGCCGGAAGCGTCACCTCCCCCCGGCAGATAGCCGACCGTATTCTGCAGCCAGGCACTGTTCTCCCAACTGTCCTTTCCCAGAATCGAGGTACTGCCTTCCTGCGGTCTGGAAAAACCCATCAGATGGCGGATCGTCGTTGTTTTTCCCGCTCCGTTGGGCCCCAGAAATCCATAGCATGTGCCTGTGTCGATTCTGATATTTACATCAAACACGCCGCGGCCATGGCCGTAGTCCTTTGTCAGATGATCTACAGAGATAACGGACATTTATATCCCTCCTTGACATTATCCAACAACTTGTCGTATGATGGATTATACCCATACAGGCAGGAATCATCAACCATCAATTTTTCAGAACCTGTCGGATGATACGGAGGAGAAAATGAAGAAACAACCGGAGATCACAGAGAAAACGCGGCAGAAATTCGTGGATGCCTTCTGGCCCCTGATCGAAGAAAAGCCCATCGCGAAAATCGCTGTCAGCGAACTGACACGGCGTGCGGGATATAACCGCAGCACTTTTTATGAATACTTTATCGACACAGACGACCTTGTCACCTATGTGGAAACGAAGCTGCTGGAGCAGATCAAGCAGACCGTCCTGCAGGCCTCACCCGAAGAGGATTCACCGGGTGAACTGTTCCAGAATATCTTTGAGGCCATGAATGAAAGGATGTATCTGCTTCTCGGGCCGAACGGAGATTCTTCTTTTCTGGAAAAAGTGAAAGCGGAACTGTTTCCACTGATTGTAGATTTTTTCCGTATCTCAGAGGATACTCCGCATTTCGACTATCTGATCTGCTTCGCCAGCTCCGCGCTGCTCGGCCTGCTGCAGCTCTGGAATAAAAAGGGGAAAGATCTAAGCACGGAAGAGATCAGCACGATGATGCAGGACCTTGTCTTACAGGGATTGATAACCTATATGACACCTTCCTTCCAGGACACATATCACAATGAAGCAGAGAGGCCGTCTCCTCATATCGAATCCGGGATGAGACCGGCTGTTGAGCCATCGTAAAGAAGGAGAGGTATCGCAATGGCTGCCCGAAAAAAGATTTATTATTACAAAACCTTTCAGGATGATTTTGTGGAAAGCACCCATCAGGATTTCACGCTGCCGGAAGACTACGCATGGATCCGGG
Organism: Lachnospiraceae bacterium; assembly: GCA_021202715.1. Lineage (GTDB taxonomy): Bacteria > Bacillota > Clostridia > Lachnospirales > Lachnospiraceae > UBA3305. The sequence goes on along the minus strand of JAJQCL010000191.1, from coordinate 5,077 downwards.
ACGGCCGGAGAGCCAGACTGCGCAGCGCCCTCGTGTACGGCGCCGGATATCTGTTCGGCATGCTCTACGGGAAATTCGGTCTTCATCTGAAAATCGTACAGGCTGTGGACTGGAAGAAATACCGCGATCAGGGCGCCGTCGTCTATGGCAATCACACGCAGCCCCTCGGAGACGTGTTCATTCCGGGGCTGGTGTGCTCCCCCAAACGGTGTTACACGATCGTAAGCCCTGCCAACCTGGGAATTCCGGGCATCGGTCTTCTGCTGCCCTGGCTGGGCGCTCTCCCCATTCCGGGCACCCGGTCTCAGATGTCCTCCTTCCTCCGCGCGGTGCAGCAGCGGCTGCAGGAGAAGCATTGCGTCATCGTCTATCCGGAGGGCCACGTCTGGCCTTACTGTACGCAGATCCGCCCGTACCCGGCCACCGCGTTTGACTATGCCGTAAAGAACCGGGTTCCCGCCTTTTGCATGACGACCACCTATCAGGCCCGGCGTTTTTCCCGGAAACCGAAGCTCACGGTGTACCTGGACGGGCCCTTTTACTCCGAGGAAGGCCAGAGTCTGCCGCAGCAGAAAAAACATCTGCGGGACCAGGTCCTTGCCTGTATGGAAAAACGGAGCCGGAACAGCACATATCAATATGTGGAATACAGGCCTACTCCGCCTCCTGATTCATGATCAGCATCTGCAGCCGATTCTCCACATTGGCATAGCTGGTATCCGGATCCAGATCCAGCGGCAGGATGGAAATGCCCGGATACTCCTCCTTGAGCCGCTTGATGACGCCCCGGCCGCAGACATGGTTCGGCAGACAGCCGAAGGGCTGCAAGATGATGAAGGATCTGACGCCCTCTTTGGCGTTGTGAGCGATCTCGGCCGCCATCAGCCACCCCTCGCCGCAGCTTAAGGTCTCCGGGATGATCTCACGGACCTCCTGATACAGTTCCTTCGGCTTTCTGGCATATTCATACAGCTCGTGCCGGATGGCAATCTTCTCCAGTTCTTTCTGCACATAGTCAAACAGTCCCTCGACGAGCTGAGGATACGGCGGGATATTGGCGTGATAGTCTTTGATCTCACACTCCGTCGCCCGGAAATCCTTGCGCAGCTGATCGGTGATCCGGGGGAAAGCCGTCTCCATGCCGTTATCCTCCAGATACCGCTCAATGTTGAAATTGGAACCCGGATGATAGGTCACCAGCAACTCGCCGGTGACGAAGACCTTCGGTTTTAGATGGCTTCGGTCATACGGAATCTTCCCCATGCGGTCGATACAGGAGGCAAAGGCTCGCCGGGCGCTGCGCACACCGCTGCGGATCCCTTCCGCCAGCTGCTCCACACAGTCCTCATAGACGTCGTCTGTCTCACCAGGATGCAGCTCATAGGGGCGGATCTTCCGGCACAGATCGGTCAGGATATCCAGCATCATAAAGGTCCAGACGGCCTCCCAGACCGCGCGGACACCCAGCACGGCCACGCCGGGATGCATCTCCTTCGTATCACTCATGTCCGTGGTCACGATCGGCACATCCGTAAAACCGGCCCGGTCCAGCCCCTTGCGAAGCAGCCCCGCATAGTGGGACATCCGGCAGTCGCACTGGAACTTCACCATCGCCACCGCCACGTCCTCCTGCCGGTCGTTTCCCTCCTGCAGCGCATAGATCAGCTCCCCGATCACCATCTGACAGGGGAAGCAGATATCATTGTGAACATACTTTTTCCCCAGGGCGATCTGCTCCCGGCCGCCGACAGGCAAAGTCCGGACCTTATAATTCTCCTTCTCCATGATCGCCGCGAGCAAAACCGATACTTCCCGGGAGATATTGGGGACAAGGATCGTGCGCTTTGCCTTGTCCTTTTTATAGAACTTGACCGGACTGGGTTCAGGCAGCACCTTTACTCCGTGCAGCATCGCCTCACGCAGCCGGGCATCCTTTCGTTTCATGTCGATCGTCTCCAGGAAGGACTGAATGCGAATCCCCAGAGAACCGGAAGCGTCACTTTCATCCACCTTGAGGATCAGCGGAGATTTGCTGCCGCTCTCGGCAAGGATACGATTGATCTCATCGGACAGGATCGCATCGTGGCCGCAGCCGAAGCTGACGATCTGCACATACTCCAGCGCCGGATCCTTAGCCGCCAGCATGGCGCCCTCCAGCATCCGGGTGTGAAAATTGTTCGTGATCTCGATGGTCGTATTTTTCAGGTCCTGCTCGCTGAGATGGGGCAGACTGTCCACAGTCAGTACCGGCACACCGCGCTCTTCGAAGCGTTTGAAGAGATCGTGGCAGACAAAGGGGTCCGTATGATAGGGCCGCCCTGCCAGCACCACGGCATAGGTCCCCGTTTCATGAGCCCGGCGGATCACTTCTTCCCCGCGCCCGGTCAGAATGCCGCGGAAGGTGCGCAGCGCCTGTTCGCCGTCCTGAAAAGCGGACTCTGCCTCCGCGCGGGAGACGCCCAACGTTTCTTCCGCATACTGACAGATCTGTTTCTTCCGGTTCTTTTCCGCAAACCAGTGAAAGACCGGCGTGTCGAAGACGACGCTTCCGTCCTGCCCCGGATTCTGAGAATTGCGCACCACCATCGGATAGCCCTGCAGGACCGAGCAGACATAAGGGCTGTTCCTGTCCACCCCTTCCGGCGGCATATGCATCACATAGGGCAGGAAGATCCGGTCCACTCCGGCCTGCTCCAGATCCATGATATGGCCGTGAACCAGTTTGGCCGGGAAACAGATCGTGTCGGAAGCGACATAAAGCAGCCCCTGCTCATACATCTTTCGTGAGCTTTTGTGAGAGAATTTCACCCGATACCCCAGCGCCCGGAAAAAAGTGCTCCAGAACGACATGCTGTCCCAGAATTCCAGCACCCGGGGCAGACCGATCGTCTCCCCTCGGTCCGGAACGACCTGTCGATATGGATAATCCTGAAATAACAGCCTCTCCCGCTCCACAAACAAATCCGCCGGTTTCCCCTTTTCCGCGCTCCCGGCAGCGGAGCCGTTCGGCTCCTCCACGGCGCCCTTCTCACAGCGATTCCCGGAGATCCATTGTGTTCCGGTCGAGAAGCGGACGATTGTGCGGCTGCATCGGTTGCCGCAGCCCGGACAAGGGACGCCGGTCCGGGTCTCATAGGAGAACTGCTCCAGCGCGTCAAAACCGATGAAGGAGGACCTGTCCCCGTTTCGGTAGCCGGATTCCGCCACCTGCCGCTTTACGGCCAGGGCTGCACCGACGGCTCCCATCTCACCGGGATAAGGAGCCAGCTTTACCTCCGCGC
>JAJQCL010000191.1:0-1786 GCA_021202715.1 Lachnospiraceae bacterium | reverse complement strand
CGGAACGTGCCGCCCTGCACGACGATGCAGTCGCCCAGCTGCGCCGTGTTGGAGATGCGCACCACCTTGGTGAACACGTTCTCAATAATAGAACGGCAAAGCCCTGCCATGATATCATCCGGGCCCTTGCCGCACCGCTGCTCACTGATGATGGTGCTGTTCATAAATACCGTGCAGCGGCTCCCCAGTCTGGCCGGAGATTCCGACCGAAAAGCCGCCTCCGCGATCTCCTCCACGGGGATATTCAGGTTCACAGCAAAATTCTCCAGGAAAGAACCGCACCCGGAGGAACAGGCTTCATTCAGCATGATATTGGTGATGATCCCGTTCTCCAGCCAGATGGCCTTCATGTCCTGGCCGCCGATATCCAGCAGGAAGGTCGCCTCCGGGTAATACTGCGTACAGCCCAGTGCGTGAGCCACGGTCTCCACCGTGTGATAATCCGCCCCGAAGGCCTGCGCCAGCAGCTTCTCGCCATATCCGGTCGTTCCCAGGCCCAGAATGGTCAGCCGGATCCCCAGAGCCTCATATTTCCGCTTCAGCGCCATCAGCCCATCCCGCACGACAAGCAGCGGCTCTCCCTGATTATTGGCATAGAAACGGTCGATCACCCGCTCCTCCTCATCCAGCAGGACAAATTTGGATGTGGTGCTGCCGGAGTCGATGCCCAGCCAGACCCGCAGCTCTCCGTTCACCGGCTTCGGCGAACAGAGCTCCTTCAGCTCCCGGTCATGCCGCTTCTGAAACAACTGCCGTACCTCCTGCGAGGAGAAAAATGGCTTCGATGCCTCCTGCTCCGTCAGAGCCGGATCGTCCGGCTGTGCCAGCCGTGTCAGCAGCTCCTCCAGAGTCACGGTGTTCTCCTCCTGGGGGAAAAGCGCATCAATGGCGATCGAAGTACCGTAAGCCACGATGGTTTCCGGATGCTCCGGCCGGACGATATCCTGCTCCGTCAGATGCAGCCGTTCTGCAAAGACCCTCACCAGGGTCGGATGAAAGGTCAGCGGACCTCCCTCAAAGAGGATGGGAGGCTTCAATTCCAGTCCCTGCGCCAGCCCGCCGATCGTCTGCTTCGCGATGGCATGAAAGGTCGATAACGCGATATCCTCTCTCCTGGCTCCGGACAGCAGCAGCGGCTGGATGTCCGTCTTGGCAAACACACCGCACCGGCCGGAGATATCGTACACATGGCGTCCCTGCTCCGCCAGCGCTTCAAACTGCTCCGGTTCCACGTTCAGCAGCGCCGCCACCTCATCAATAAAGGCACCCGTGCCTCCTGCACAGCTGCCGTTCATCCGCATATCCGAGGTCAAAAGCTGCCCCTGTTTTTCGTCATAGTAAAAGAATACGACCTTCGCGTCCTGTCCGCCCAGCTCCACGGCGGTTCTTACCTGAGGATACCTCGCCCGCACGGCGGCGGAGTTCGCCACCACCTCCTGTATGTAATGCACCCCCAGCTTTTTGGCAACCGGTTTGCCGCCCGAACCGCAGACGGCCGCCCGGAACAGTTCTTTCGGAAAATGTTCCGCCGCCTCCCGGAGCAGACGGCGTACCGTGTCCTGCTGCCTGGCATTATGCCGCACATACCGCGCGTATAGGGTCTCTCCGGTCACAGGATCCGTGATCACAATCTTGACCGTTGTGGAGCCCACATCGATTCCCATGCGAAGGATTCGCTCCGTATCTCCCACAACCATTCTTCCTTTCTGTACATTCCGGACAGAGACACCGCTCAGCTCTCCGGTTCCGGCGGAATCCAGCCGGCAATATCCGTCTCGTCAAACTC
>JAJQCL010000196.1:10410-11761 GCA_021202715.1 Lachnospiraceae bacterium | reverse complement strand
TGTTCAGTCGGCCGCTGAATTTCGGCCAGAAGGCTCAGGATTCCGAGAGCCTATTCAATCCTTTTCACACGGATCTTTACCGCAAAAGCCTATCTCTGCGAAAGACCAAAACAAATAAGTTCGACCGCCCGAACCATTGCTATGATGCTTATGTCTGACGTGAACTTAAAGTCCTACTCAGACACATTATACCACAACGAAGAGCTAAAGTCATTAACCCGTTACCGTTTTGATAAGGTAAAAGAACGTGTGAAGTTCAAACAGCCAATTTCCAGACTTGTTACAATCCTGTCCCCTGACTTGGAAAACCGGTTCCTACGCTCCATATGGCATCAATGTATGCCCTTATAAACGCCGCCAAGTGTGTCTGCTTTTGGGATCCGACCTTAAAAAGCCTATCCGGCGATGTAAGCGTACGTTGCCCAGTAAATGGCTGCCGTAAACATCAGATATCCTTGACAACGGAAGAAGGTGGTCATATGGATACTGCCCTCACTTTTATAATCGCCGTCGCGGCTGGTGTAGCTTGCCACTACATCATCAAATGGCTAGACGGTGACGACTAGGGCAACAATAGCCTAGTGGACGCTTCACCACTATAAAAAGAGAAGAAGAACCCCTAGACCGTGCGAGCACACAGTTTAGGGGTTCGTTCTTTGGTCAAATGAAAGTCCGCATTTTTGTTGCTAAATTTATATTAAGTTATTGAGATTTGCTTAATTCTTAGAACTTCCCAGCCTTGGCGGCCTCCTCGCCACTAACCGCAACGGCCACGGTGGCTCCGACCATCGGGTTGTTCCCCATGCCGATCAGGCCCATCATCTCCACGTGCGCAGGCACGGAAGAGGAACCGGCGAACTGAGCGTCGGAATGCATCCGTCCCAGGGTATCGGTGAAACCGTAGGAAGCAGGACCGGCCGCCATGTTATCGGGGTGCAGGGTACGGCCCGTGCCGCCGCCGGAGGCCACGGAGAAGTATTTCTTGCCTTTCTCCACGCACTCTTTCTTATACGTACCGGCTACGGGGTGCTGGAAACGGGTCGGGTTGGTGGAGTTTCCGGTGATGGACACGTCCACGCCTTCCTTCCACATGATGGCCACGCCCTCGGTCACATCGTTGGCGCCGTAGCAGTTGACCTTGGCGCGCAGACCGGTGGAGTAGGATTTGCGGAAGACTTCCTTCACTTCGCCAGTAGAATAGTTCATCTCAGTCTCTACGTAGGTGAATCCATTGATCCGGGAAATGATCTGCGCCGCATCCTTGCCCAGACCGTTGAGGATCACGCGGAGCGGTTTCTGCCGCACCTGGTTTGCCTTCTCAGCGATGCCGATGGCGCCCTCAGCGGCCGCG
>JAJQCL010000196.1:0-10400 GCA_021202715.1 Lachnospiraceae bacterium | reverse complement strand
ATCCTCTTCCAGAAGCATCTTGCCCAGATTGCCGTGACCCAGTCCTACCTTGAGAATGTCGGCCACAGAGCCGGGAATGCAGAAACACTGCAGGCCCTCGCCGATCGCTGCGGCAGCGTCGGCAGCCCGGCGACAGCCCTTCTTGATGGCGATGGCCGCGCCCACCGTGTAAGCCCAGCAGGCATTCTCGAAGCAGATCGGCTGGATGCCCTTCACCTGTGCGTACACATCCAGGCCCGCATCCCTGGTGATCTTCTCGGCCTCTTCCAGGGAAGCGATACCATAGCTGTTCAGCACACCATTGATTTTATCGATTCTTCTCTCATATGATTCAAATAAAGCCATTGTATTCTTTCCTCCCTGTTATTTTACTTCCTTATCGGTTCTGGGATCAAGGATCCGCACGGCATCGTCCACTCGGCCGTACTGACCGCGCGCCTTCTCATACGCCGTATTGGGATCATCACCCTTCTTGATGAAATCGGTCATCTTGCCCAGGTTCACGAACTGATAGCCGATAATCTCATCGTCCTCGTTCAGAGCGATGCCGGTCACATAGCCTTCGGCCATCTCCAGATAGCGGGGACCCTTTTTCAGGGTGCCGTACATGGTGCCAACCTGAGAACGAAGCCCCTTGCCCAGATCCTCCAGACCGGCGCCTACGGGAAGCCCTTCCTCCGAGAAAGCGCTCTGGCTGCGGCCATAAACGATCTGCAGGAACAGTTCACGCATGGCCGTATTGATGGCATCGCACACCAAATCCGTATTCAGCGCTTCCATAACAGTCAGTCCCGGCAGGATCTCGGAAGCCATGGCAGCGGAGTGGGTCATACCGGAACATCCGATCGTCTCCACGAGAGCTTCCTGAATAACGCCCTCCTTGACATTCAGCGTCAGCTTGCAGGCACCCTGCTGCGGCGCACACCAGCCGACACCGTGGGTCAGACCGGAAATGTCCTTCACTTCTTTGGCCTTTACCCATTTCGCTTCCTCGGGAATGGGGGCCGCTCCATGATGCACGCCCTGCGCTACCGGGCACATGTTCTCGACTTCCTGAGAGTAAATCATACCGTATTCCTCCTCTATAATTGAAGTTCAACAAACGTTTCTTCCCACACAGGGCCTTTTGCGTCTGCCGGAACCTCTTCGGATCCCGAATGGGATCACTTCTGCTCTGCGGCGACCGAACGAGCAGCCGCCGCACCTTTTTCATTATTTCTTCTCTAACAGAGAGACACCTGTCATCTCAGCCGGCTGGGGGATATCCATCATTTCCAGAAGTGTCGGGACAATGTCGCAGAGGCGACCGCCCTCCCGCAGCGTATAGGCCGGATCATAATTAATGAGAATAAAAGGTACCGGGTTCGTCGTGTGCGCTGTAAAGCTCTCGCCGGTCTCATAATCGATCAGCTGCTCCGAGTTGCCATGATCTGCGCAGAGGAACATCTGACCGTCCACCGATTTCAGGGCTTCCACGGCCCGTCCCACGCAGGTATCCACCGTCTCCACAGCACGTACCGCCGCTTCCATGATGCCGGTGTGTCCCACCATATCCGGATTGGCAAAATTGATGATGATCACGTCATACTGCCCGCCGCGGATGGCTTCCACCAGATTGTCACAGACCTCAACGGCGCTCATCTCAGGCTTGAGATCGTAGGTTGCCACCTTGGGCGAAGGAACCAGGATGCGGTCCTCCCCCTCATTCGGCTGCTCTACACCGCCATTAAAGAAGAAGGTAACATGCGCATATTTCTCCGTCTCCGCCAGACGAAGCTGTTTCTTACCCAGGCTCGCCAGATATTCTCCGAAGGTGTTGACCAACTTCTGGTTCTCGAAAGCCACCAGCTTGTGGGGGATCGTCGGATCATAATCCTTAAAGCAGACGTAGGTAAGATCCTGAATCCGCTCCCGTTCAAATCCGGTAAACGCATCGTCACAGAAAGCCCGGGTGATCTCTCTGGCCCGGTCGGGGCGAAAGTTGAAGAACACCACCGAATCCCCTTCCTGCACAACCGTCACCGGCTTCCCGTCGGCATCTGTGCAGACGATCGGCTCGATGAACTCATCGGTCACTCCGGCATCATAGGACTCCTGAATCCCACAGAGAGGGCAGGGTGCTTTCTTCCCTTCGCCCTGTGTCAGCGCTGCATACGCGCGGGAGACACGATCCCAACGGTTATCACGGTCCATCGCATAATAACGTCCCGTCACCGTCGCCACCTGGCCGACACCCAGCTCCTCCATCTTGTCCATCAGCTCATGCACGAACTCCTTGCCGGAGGTGGGCGCCGTATCACGGCCATCCATAAAGCAGTGTACATAGACCTTCTTCAGGCCCTGGCGCTTTGCCAGCTCCAGAAGACCATAGAGATGGGTGTTGTGACTGTGAACGCCGCCGTCGGACACCAGTCCCCACAGATGCAGAGCCGAATCCTTCTTCCGGCAGTTTTCGCAGGCCGCGAGCAGAGCCGGATTCTCAAAGAATCCTCCCTCTTCAATCTCCTTCGTGATATGGGTCAGCTCCTGGTAGACGACCCGGCCTGCACCCATATTCATGTGCCCCACCTCGGAATTCCCCATCTGACCGTCCGGGAGACCTACTGCCAGCCCGCTGGCGTTGCCCTGGACGAAGGGGTATTCCTTCATGAGGCGGTCTATATTGGGGGTTTTGGCCGCATAGACGGCATTTCCATCCGTCCGCTCATTGAGGCCGAACCCATCCAGAATCATTAAAACCGTTGTTTTCTTCATGGAACAGCTCCTATTTATAGCAGACAACCTGTCCGAAATCCGCTTTCAGGCTGGCTCCTCCCACCAGGCCGCCGTCGATATCCGGCTGTGCAAAGAGCTCCGCTGCGTTCTTGGGCGCCACGCTGCCGCCGTACTGAATGCGGATGGCTTCCGCGGTCGCCTCATCATAGATCTCAGCAATCAGCTGACGGATCGCGCCGCAGACCTCCTGCGCCTGCTCCGTGGTCGCCACCTTACCGGTGCCGATGGCCCAGATGGGTTCGTAGGCGATGACCGCTTCCTTCGCCTGTTCCGACGTCACATCCAGGAAAGCGATCTTGATCTGCTGACGGATCCAGTCCAGAGTAATACCCTGTTCTCTCTGGGTCAGGGTTTCTCCGCAGCAGACAATGGGCTTCAGGCCATGCTCGAAGGCCTTCTTTACCTTTTTATTGACCGTCTCATTGGTCTCCGCGAAATATTCCCTCCGCTCAGAGTGTCCCAGAATCACATAAGTCACGCCGGCATCCACCAGCATATTCGGAGCGATCTCTCCGGTGAAGGCCCCCTTCTCCTCGAAGTACATATTCTCGGCGCCGATGACAATATTGCTTTCCTTCGCGGCCTCGACCGCGGGGATGATGTCGATGGCCGGGACGCAGCAGACGACTTCCGCGTCCGCGCCCGCCACCAGGGGCTTCAATTCCTCAATAAAGGTACGGGTTTCGCTGGGAGTCTTGTTCATCTTCCAGTTTCCCGCAATAATCATTTTTCTGGCCATTGGTCTAGTCTCCTATCCGGTCTGATTATGTCAGACCTGTCAATATTTGTTTTTTCGGTATAATCCGAAAGTTTGTGATCGTCTTATTTGTCGTCCGCAGCCGCCACGCCAGGCAGTTCCTTACCCTCCAGGAATTCCAGAGAAGCGCCGCCGCCGGTAGAGATATGGGTCATCTTATCGCCGAAGCCCAGCTGATTGACCGCCGCCGCAGAATCGCCGCCGCCGATGATCGTGGTCGCAGAAATCTCTGCCAGAGCCTTTGCCACTGCCACCGTACCAGCTGCGAAATTGGGCATTTCAAAGACGCCCATCGGTCCGTTCCAGACCACGGTCTTCGCATCCGTCAGCGCCGCCGCGAACAGCTCGCGGGTCTTCGGTCCGATGTCCAGACCCATCTCATCGGGCTGAATATCGCCGGCCGCCACACGGGAAGGCGCATCGTTCTTGAATTCTTTGGCAACGACGGTATCCACGGGAATCAGGAGCTTCACGCCCTTTTTCTCCGCCTTCTCCATCATTTCCTTCGCATAGTCAATGTAATCAGCCTCCAGCAGAGAGGTGCCGGTCTCCAACCCCTTGGCCTTCATAAAGGTGTAGGCCATACCGCCGCCGATGATGAGAGTATCTACCTTGTCCAGCAGGTTGTTGATAACGGAAATCTTGCTGGAAACCTTGGAGCCGCCGAGAATCGCTACAAAGGGTCTCTCGGGATTGTTCACCGCATTACCCAGGAAATCGATCTCCTTCTGCATCAGATAACCCACCGCATTTTCTTTTGTAAACTGGGTCACACCCACGTTGGAGCAGTGCGCCCGATGTGCGGTTCCGAAAGCATCGTCTACAAAGATGTCAGCCAGAGATGCCAGATCGCGGCTGAAGGCCTCGCCGTTCTTGGTCTCTTCCTTGCGATAACGGGTGTTCTCCAGGAGCATCACCTCGCCGTCCTGCAGAGCGTTGGCAGCCGCCACGACTTCGGGGCTTACCACGTTGTCATCAGGAACAAACTTCACTTCCTGACCCAGCAGCTCGCTGAGGCGTACCGCCACGGGCGCCAGAGACAGCGAAGGAACCGGCTCTCCCTTCGGCTTGCCCAAGTGGGAGCAGAGAATCACGCGCCCGCCGTCGCCGATCAGCTTCTTCAGTGTCGGCAGAGCCGCCACCAGACGCACCTCGTCGGTGATCTTTCCATCCTGCAGCGGAACGTTGAAATCGCAGCGCACCAGGACCTTCTGACCCTTTACCTGAATATCATCTACAGCCTTTTTGTTCAACATATGCCAGTTCTCCTTCTTAAAGAATATCCTCATTCAGTTTATCACAATTCTCCGGTCTACGCAATGAATTTACTTATATTATCGGCGTATAAGACTCGTCAATTCCCCGTTATAAGACAACAGACAGACTCCCGGAGGGACCCTGTCTGTCGGTGTGGCATACGTCACAAGATTATTTTGCCAGCTCGTTGAAATACTTGATCGTGCGAACCATCTGGCAGGTGTAGGAATGCTCGTTGTCATACCAGGCAACCACCTTCACCAGCGTATGGGTGTCATCCAGAGGCATCACCTTGGTCTGAGTCGCATCGAAGATGGAACCCTCGGTCGCGCCGATGATATCGGAGGAAACCAGCTCTTCCTCGGTGTAGCCGAAGGAAGGATTGGCAGCAGCCTTCATGGCCGCATTCACTTCCGCCGCCGTCACAGTACCTTCCACGACAGCCGTCAGCTCCGTCAGAGAACCGGTGACAGTGGGAACACGCTGTGCCGCGCCGTCCAGCTTGCCGGCCAGCTCCGGAATGACCAGACCGATGGCCTTGGCCGCGCCGGTGGAGTTGGGAACGATGTTCACAGCCGCCGCTCTCGCGCGCCGCAGGTCGCCCTTTCTGTGGGGGCCGTCCAGCAGCATCTGATCGCCGGTGTATGCATGGATGGTGGTCATGAAGCCCTTCACGATGGGAGCCATCTTGTTCAGGGTGTTGGCCATGGGAGCCAGGCAGTTGGTGGTGCAGGACGCCGCGGAAATGATGGTATCCTCATGCTTCAGGGTCTGCTCATTCACGCCATAAACAATGGTCGGCAGATCATTGCCGGCCGGCGCGGAGATGACCACTCTCTTCGCACCCGCATTGATATGAGCCTGCGCCTTCGCCTTGGAGGTGTAGAAGCCGGTGCACTCCAGCACAACATCCACATTCAGCTCACCCCAGGGCAGCTTGGAAGCATCCGCTTCCTTATAAATTGTGATCTTCTTGCCTTCCACATAGATGCAGTCCTCGCCCGCCTCTACGGTATCTCTCTTGCTGTACGCGCTTTGTGCGGAATCGTACTTCAGCAGATGCGCCAGCATCTTGGGATCCGTCAGATCGTTGATGGCAACGACCTCATAGCCCTCGCTGCGGAACATTTTGCGGAACGCCAGACGACCAATTCTTCCGAAACCATTGATGGCAACTCTTACAGACATTTCAATTTCCTCCTGTTTGTGGTATATTTGAAATCTTTCGGGACATTTACCGGAAATATCGTACTTTCTCCCGAAACCGTTGTTAGTATAGCAACGGTTTTTCCGGTTTTCAAGACTGAAAACGTCCATTTTTCCCCTCTGGCCTTGGCCTTTCATTTTTTTGCGGGGGTTGGTACGATTCCGTTTTTGGCCCTGTCAAATTTTTATCACTTTTTATGATTCTCTTTGAAATGCCCGCATCGCTTTCCCAAAAATCATCTTCGATCTTTTGAAAATCACATTTATAAAAGTCCCTCCGACAGCCGCTTTTCATTGACAGAACGCCTTTTTTCACGTATGCTTGAGAAGACGGTGTTCTGCGCCGTTTCATCCAGAGAGGAGGATCCCATGCCTTCCACACTTCCTATCAAACAGATCAACCGCAATCAGATTTACAGATATATTTATAAGAATCAGAAAGTATCTCAGCAGGACATTGCCGACGGGCTGGGACTCAGCATGCCCACAGTCGGACAGAATCTGTCCACTCTGCGGGAACTGGGACTGATTCGTGAAGCAGGTACCTTCGACTCCACCGGCGGGCGCAAGGCTCGTGCCTTTTGCTGCGAGAAAGAAGCGCGCATCGCGCTGGGTCTGGATCTCACTGCCAACCATATCAGCCTCGTGGCGATCGACATGGAAGCCCATCTGCTCTACTCCAACCGCATCCGGCTCCGTTACACGGACAGCCTCTTCTACTACGCCACGCTGGGGAAGCTGGTGGATTCTTTCATCGAAGAAAACCGCCTCGACCGCTCCCGGATCCTGGGTCTGGGCATCTGTCTGGCCGCCATCATCGCTAAAGATCAGAAAACCGTCCAGTCCGCGCGGCTCATCGGCGCGCCCCGGGATCTGTATCAGAAACTGAAGCCACACATTTCTCTGCCTTTCCGCCTCTTCAACGACGCCAATTCCGGCGGCTTCGCCGAATGGTGGAACATGGAACAGGAGCGCACGATCATTTATCTGTCTCTGAGCAACAGCGTAGGCGGCGCCATGGTCAGCAGCCGACGTCTGTATCTGGGAGACAATCAAAAAAGCTGCGAGTTCGGTCACGTGACGCTGATTCCTGACGGCCGTCCCTGCTACTGCGGGCAGAAGGGCTGTCTCAACGCCTATTGCTCCGCCAATCTCCTGTCCGATCTGACCGGCGGACAACTGGGCGACTTTTTTGACCGCGTGGAAGAAAAGCAGGCGCCCTATGTGGCCGCCTTCCGTGAATACATGAATTATCTGGCTATCGCGGTCAATAACCTGCGCATGCAGTATGACTGCGACATCATCCTCGGCGGCTACGTGGGTCCCTACATGACCGACTACCTGAAGGTATTTCGTGAAATGGTCGCCAAACGAAATGGATTCCGCGAACCCCGCCCCTATGTCTTTACCTGCCGCTACCGTTTTGAGACCGCAGCCATCGGCGCGGCGCTGTACTATATCGATCGGTTTATCCGAAACATCTGATGACACAAGGGACAAAAGGCCATGAATGAAATGCTGGCGTTTCAATTCATGGCCTTTTGGATCGCTTATTCTAAATTCTCCGGATTCAGGGCTTCCAGATCCGGAACCACAAAGCGCCCGTCCCTGCGGATCAACTCATCATCGAACCAGATCTCACCGCCGCCGTACTCCGGCGTCTGAATGCAGACCAGATCCCAATGCAGCGCCGAGCGGTTGCCGTTGTCTGCATCCTCGTAGGCATTTCCCGGCGTAAAATGGAAGGAACCGCGAATCTTTTCATCAAACAAAATATCCTTCATCGGTTTTGTCACATAAGGGTTCACCCCCAATGCGAACTCTCCCACATAGCGGGCGCCCTCATCCATGTCAAAAACCTTCTGAATCCGCGCCGTATCGTTGGCCTGCGCGTCGACAATCTTTCCTTTCTCAAAGGTCAGTTTCACCTGCTCAAAGGTGAAGCCGTTCTGAATAGAGGGGGTATTGTAAGTAACAACACCCTCCACGGAATCGCGCACCGGCGCCGAGTAGACTTCCCCATCGGGGATATTGGCCTCTCCGGCACAGGGAACGGCCTGCATACCGCGCAGAGAAAAGCGAAGATCCGTGCCCGGCCCCACGATCCGCACCCGATCGGCCTGATTCATCCGCGCTACCAGTGGCTCCATGGCCTTCGCCATGCGTCCGTAATCCACATTGCAGACCTGATAATAGAAATCCTCGAACGCCTCCCGGCTGGTGCCCGCATTCTGCGCCATCGCGTCATTGGGGTAACGCAGAACCACCCACCGCGTCTGATTCACCCGGATGTCCGTCACCTTCCTCTGATAGCAGGTCGCATAGAGCTCCGTCTGTGCCTCCGGCACATCCGACAGCTCCGAGAGGTTGGAGGAACCGCGGATCCCGATATAGCAGTCCATCTGCTTCATAATGTCGCCCTCCCAGGCCGCCTGCGGGACCAGCTGCTCTCTGGTGCATCCCAGCAGGATCTCCCTCTGCATCCGCGGATCCGTAAAATGCTCATAGGGCAGGCCGCCCGCGGCATACACCTCCTTGATCACCTGCCGTGCCAGATCTGTCGTGTCCGCGCCGATATACTCTACATACACACGCTCCCCGGGCTGTACCCGGCAAGACTTCGTCACCAGGTTATGCGCCAGCGTCTTCATTCTCTCATCCATTTTACTGCCTCCCAATTCATTTTGAATAACGATGCTCAACGTGTTTTTACAAAAACATTCGCCAAAATGGCTCCCATATGTTACACTATGTCCGGAAAGGGAACGGGAAAACCATGTAAGGCAAGCCTCTCCCACAGCCGCTTCGCATTCTCCGCCCATCAGAAAGGATCCGCCATGTACTCCGACTCACACTGCCATACTTCATTTTCCAGTGATTCCGATACCTCGCCCCGTTCTCAGCTTGAGCGGGCCGTCACACTTGGCATGCAGCATCTGACGACCACTGACCACTACGACCCGGATTTTCCCTCCGACGAGCTGGATTTCCTCTTCGATACGGACGAATATTTTCTCCAGATGAGTGCTCTGCGCGAGGAATATGCCGACCGTCTCGACCTCGGTCTCGGCGTGGAGCTGGGCCTGCAGCCGCATCTGACCAAAGAGCTTCCGGCCTTCGCTGCCGCCCACTCCTTCGACTTCATCATCGGTTCGACGCACGTTTCCCGCCATCTGGACCCCTATGAGGCCGACCTCTTCTTCCGCGGTCTCTCCGAGGAAGAAGCCTACCGGCTGTATTTCGAAGAGGAGCTGGACAACCTGAAGTGCTTCGACTGCTATGATGTCGCCGGTCATCTTGATTACGTGGTTCGCTACGGCCCCACCCGCAACGCCGGTTATACCTGGGAACGCTATGGTGACGTCCTCGACGAGATCCTGCAGACGGTCATTGACAAGGGGAAAGGCATCGAATGCAACACAGCCGGACTGAACGCGGGACTCGGGGTCCCCCATCCCATGCCGGAGGTTCTGCGGCGTTATCGGGAACTCGGCGGCGAGATCCTCACGCTCGGCTCCGACGCACACACGCCGGAACTGTTGGGCGCACAGTTCGCGCAGACCGGGGATTTTCTCAATTCTCTGGGGATCCGCTATTACGCCGTGTTCCGGGAAAGGAAACCGACCTTTTACCCGCTGTGACCGGACGTTTTGGCCTTTCCCTGCCAATACGCCACAGTTTTCCGTCCATCACGCGCTGTATGCCAGTTGGTATGCAGCGCTTTTTCTTTTATTCCTCCAGCATCCGCAGGAATTCCTCCTCCGAGAGGATGGGGATGCCCAGTTCCCGGGCTTTCTTATTTTTAGAGGAGCCGGAGTGAATGTCGTTGTTGATCAGATAATCCGTCTTTCCCGTCACCGAACCGGTCACCTTGCCGCCCACCGACTCAATCTTCGCCTGCGCCTCCTTGCGGTTGGCAAAATGCTCCAGTGAACCGGTGATTACAAAATTTTTCCCTTCAAAAGAAGGTTTCCCCTCTGTCTCCTGCGGCTTTTCCAAAGTCAGGATATCCAGAAGTTCCGTCAGAATCCTCTGATTATCTTCACTGGCAAAATAAGCCACAATACCGTCAGCCAGACCGCCGCCGATTCCGTCTACCTCCCTCAGTTCCTCCCGGGCCGCATGACGCAGCCGTTCCGAATCGTTTCCAAAGGCCCGGCAGAGATTCCGGGCATTGGCAGAACCGATCCCGGCGATGCCCAGACCGTAAATCAGCCGGGCTAGCGTCGTCGTGCGGGCGCGTTCCGCCGCGGCCACCAGCTTGTCGAAGGATTTCTGCCCCAGCCCCTCCATACTGACAATCGTTTCCTCATGATTCTTCAGGCTGAAAAGATCCGCAAAAGAACGAACCAGCCCGGCCCCGATGAATTTCTCCAGAGTTGCCTCCGACAGCCCGTCAATATTC
>JAJQCL010000172.1 GCA_021202715.1 Lachnospiraceae bacterium | reverse complement strand
AAGCACATGGCTATCCCGGCCCGCGAGACGCGGGAATCACTTTTCCAGATCTACCGGGGAACGATCGGTATTGTCTCTCATGCCAGGGAGCTGCTCCGTCAGGTGGCGGATTCTCTGCTGTTTTTTTCGGACGATGGGCGGGTGCTGTTCTATCCCTTTGGCTATGATCATTATCGGGAGCATGTGGCCGGGAAAATGGGCGCTGCCGGACAGCGGACTGCGGAGGAACAGGCGATGATCGAAAGTCTGCGGGCCGTTCCGAAGAAGTCCTGGCTTCCGGGTGAGCTCTCGACGGAATCGGCATGGCGAGACTGGCGCTTCGGGCTTCTTGAGGAGGAGATGGAAGAGGCGCGCAGGCAGGCGGAGGCGGCCGCGGCCGAGCGGCAGGCCGCGGTGATCCGGCACCTTGAAGAGAAAGCGTGCCAGATGGAGGGATCTGGCGCATCGAATGGAGAGCCGGAGACGGCTCTGCTGCAGCTGGAGACGCTCCGCGTGCAGGAGACGGCTGCGGTCACACACTGGACTAACGCGTGTCTGGACTGGTACGGGGAATGGCTGAGTGTCCATGGAGAGTAGCGCGGAGGGGCTATGATCAGGCCGTATGCCCCTGATTTTGGAACCTTCGGGTTCTCACATTTGTGTCACTTTTATGGTCTAACGTAAATACGGATAAAGAAGAAACAGTTTCGTAAAATTTTGGAGGAATAGCAATGGGAGTCACTCTGGAACGCAGAAAATACATGGGGTTAAAGGCGGTGCTTCTGGGCGCGGCGCTTCTCATTCTGGCCTTTGCCGGGACAGTGCATGCGCAGGAGGCCGACTGGGACGATCCGGACTATGTGAAGATGATGAATCGTGCGGAGGAAGAGGAGGCCGTGGATTCCAACCAGGCGACCTCGAGTTCGAAAGCGAATCCGTACACGGGATTAACATATACCCATGCGAGCAGCCTTTCGGGCATTGAGATCAGCTATGGCGTCGATGTGTCTAAATGGCAGGCGGAGATTGACTGGGAAGCCGTGAAGGCGGATGGAATCGATTTCGCAATCATCCGCATTGGTTATAGCACAACTTCTGCGGATCCCTATTTTGAAGAAAATCTGAAAGGCGCGAAAGCGGCCGGTGTGGCGGTGGGCGTCTATTATTTCTCTCAGGCGACGACGACGGCTGAGGCAAAATCAGAGGCCAATTATGTGCTGAAACTGTTGGGCAGCACGACGCTGACCTGCCCGGTCGTCTTTGACTGGGAGACTGCGTCCAGTTACCGGAATAAGAATGTCTCCGGCTCGAAAGCGACAAAGATCTGTCAGACTTTCTGCGACATTGTGGAAGCGGCAGGCTACACCAGTATGATCTATGCCAATTACAACGATCTGACGACCTGGCTGGATACGGACACTCTGGCGGCTTCTTATAAGATCTGGATCGCCCGCTACAATACGACGACCTGGACGGCTTCTAAGACGGTCACTGACTGGAATTATTCCTGGAAATACGCCTACTGGCAGTATTCCTCTTCCGGCAAGGTCGATGGGATCAGCGGTGATGCGGACGTCAATTTCTATTACGGTACCGTGGAGGCGGAGACTGATTACGGCACGGTCGACTCTTCGCTGGTTGATACGGTGACCGGGGTCAAGGTCAAGTCCCACTCCAGTACCTCGGAGCTGACCATTTCCTTTGATGCACTGAGCGACGTGGTGGGATATGAAATCTGGCGTTCAACAGCCTACAATGGGACGTACAAGAAGATCAAAACGGTCAAGGAGTCCACCAGCTATACCAACACCGGACGAACCAGCGGCAAAGAGTATTATTATAAGGTGCGCGCCTATGTGAAGGTGGATGGGGAAAAGATCTACGGTGAATTTTCCGATGTCGCCTATGCCTATACCGCCAAGACCGCCAGCTATAAGATTGTGACGACGAAGAAGACCTCCATGCGGCTGCATGCGGGATCTTCGTATAAGACGGTACTTTCCGTCGCCAAGGGGACCGCTCTGTCCGTTCAGGCGATCACCACGGATTCAAAGGGCGTACGCTGGTACCGGGTCAAGACGACGGTGGATGATGAGACGGTCACAGGATACGTCAGCTCCAAATATGCCACCGTGAAGGTGAAGAAGGTGACTTCTGTTGAGGCCGCCAAGGTCACGGCGAAGACGATCACACTTTCCTGGAAGGAACAGGGCGGTGTCACCGGGTACCTGATTTATCGATCCTCTTCCCGGAACGGCACGTATAAGAGAGTAGCCAAGGTGGCGGCGGGAACATCCACCTGGAAGAACACCGGCCTGAAAACATATACGCAGTATTACTATAAAATCCGCGCATACAGCAAGGTGAACGGCGTGACGACTTACGGCGCCTACTCCTCGATCGCGACACTGGGCACGACAAAGACGAGTTATAAGGCGAAAACCACGGGATCGGTGAATCTGCGTCAGTATGCGGGGACTGCCTATAAGAAGCTGACGTCGATCCCCAAGGGGAAGTCCGTCCGCGTCTATTACCGGACAAAGGATAAGAATGGAAAGACCTGGTATTATGTGAAGGTGACGGTCAGCGGTAAGACCTATAAGGGCTATATGAGCAGTACGTATATCAAAAAATCCTGACCTGCGTGATCCGGGAGGAGAAACCATGCTGCAGACAAAGATTTATTTTGTGGAGGACGAGGAGAAGATCCGTCGTTCTGTCCGTGATTTCCTGACGCTTAAAGGATATTCTGTGGAGACAGAGGGAAATGGGAAAACGGCGTATGAATATCTGATGGAGCATGTGGAGGAGTATGATCTGCTGATTCTGGACATCATGCTTCCCTTCTTCGACGGGAAAGCGATCCTCAAGGGGATCCGGGAAATCTCGGATATTCCTGTGATTATGCTGACCGCGAAGACAGGCATGGGTGATCAGCTGGCCAGCTTCGACATGGGAGCTGACGACTATCTGACGAAGCCGTTTATGCTGGCGGTTCTGGAGGCGCATATTCAGGCGGTTCTGCGCCGCTCACAGAAGGAAAAGGGCAGTCTGGAGCTGGGGAAGCTGCGCATCGATGAGAAGGAACAGCGCGTCTATGTGTCTGACCGGCCGGTGGAGCTGACCCGTCGGGAATTCGATGTGCTTCTCTACCTGATCCGTCATTCCCGGGAGGTCCTCAGCCGCAATCAGATCCTCGATGCGGTGTGGGGCTATGACTTCGAGGGCGGGATCCGCAGTGTTGACACGGTGATCAAGAGACTGCGCGCGCAGCTCACCCATGAGTGTAATTATATTCATACGGTCTACGGCGCAGGCTATCGTTTTCAGGTTCCGGACGAAGATCTGCAGGGATCATCATGAAAGCGGAGGAGGCCGGGATGGCGGAAAGAGGAAAAACGAAGAAGACGCGAACCATCCGGGGCGCGTTTCTGCGGACGCAGGCTCTGTTTCTGCTTCTGGTGGTGGGCGGCTTCAGGCTGTTGTATTTTCTTTTTGCCAACAATTTTTATGTCTACCAGAAGTCGAAGCTGATGAAAGCGGCATTCGAGGCTGTCTCTTCCTGCACTTCGCTGGATGCGGAGACCCTGAGCGCACTGCTTGCGACCTATGAGGATGCCAATTTCCGTTTTAAGATCGTAACCGAAAAAGATGAGAATGTCTACGGAACAGGGATTGCGCAGAACCTGGGCGACATGGAGAGCAGCCGACCGCAGGACTGGAAGAAACTCTATCAGAGTGATCCTGAGATAAAATACAGCGGCACGCAGATCATCCTGCGCGGGAAAATTGAACTGGATGGATGCACGTATTATGTGAGGATCACCGAAAATACCCGCTCAGTTGGGAGCAGCTTTTCCTATACGGATGCGTTCCTGACCGCGCTTCTGGGGCTGGTCATCGTTGTAGGGCTTCTCACGATGTGGGTGATGACAAGCCGGATGCTGCGCTCGATCGAGAACATCAATCAGGTAGCCAGCCGCATCAGCCGCCGGGATTTTTCCCGGAAAGCAGATGAAAGCAGCCGATACCGGGAAATGCGGGAGCTGGCGGAAAGCATTAACCGGATGGCTGATGAGATTCAGGATTCTCTGGTCTATCTGGAGGAGACCAATCATATCCTGGCGGAGGAAAACCGCTACAAGGAGAAACTCAATCGCATGCGGGAGGAGTTCCTGGCGAATATTTCCCATGAGTTAAAGACGCCGCTGGCGATCATGTCCAATCACGTGGAGATGCTCCAGTGCATGGAGGATCAGATCGATCGGGATTATTATTACAGTTCCCTGATGGATGAGATTCACAATATGACGGAGATCGTTGAAAATCTGCTGGAGCTGAGCTCGGTGGAACAGGGTCTGGAAAATATGTCCCTGGCCCCCATGGATCTGTCTGTGACTGCCCAACGTCTGCAGGAGAAGATCCTGGCGCTGATCCAGAGACGCCCGGTGACGCTGGATTATCAGTGCGAGGAATCCCTGATCGTCCTGGGCGGAGAACGGTATCTCTCTCAGGCCATGGAAAATTATCTGACGAATGCAGTGAAGCACGTCTGCGAGGGCGGACGGATCCGTTTCCGGCTGGCCCGGGACGGAGAGGATGCGCTGTGTACGGTGTACAATGACGGTGATCTCATTCCGGAAGAGAGCCTGGAACGGATCTGGCGCAGCTTCGTCGTCCTCTCAGAGGACAACGAGGATGAGGATGAGAGGATGAGCAACACGGGACTTGGCCTGTATATTGTGCAGAAGATTGTCCTGATCCATCATGGCAGCTGCGGCGTCGAGAACGAAGCGAATGGCGTCCGTTTCTGGCTTCGAATCCCGCTTTATAAAGAACAGGAGAATCAGGATATTTCGGAATAGTAATCCGTCATGTCATGTTGTGCAGGGAGCGGAGGAGTGATCCTCTGCTCCTTTTTTTGAGAATAAATCCTATTAAACCTATTGACAAGATAGGTAAAAGAGAGTATATTTTGAAGTCACAAGGGACATAACGTTGTGAACGTATTTGAAAGTTCTGGAGGCGATATCAATGATTTATCTGGATAATGCGGCGACGACCCGGGTACGGCCCGAGGTATACGACGCCATGAAACCGTATTTTTGTGAGAATTTTGGCAACCCGTCCAGTGTCTACCAGTTTGCAGGCGAGAGCCTGCAGGCAGTCGATCGGGCCCGGGAGCAGATCGCAGCCCTGCTGGGCGCGGAGGCGCGGGAGATCTATTTTACGGCCGGCGGCAGCGAATCCGACAACTGGGCGCTGAAGGCCGTGGCCGAGACCTGCGCGAAGAAGGGGAAGCACATCATCACCTCAAAGATCGAACATCATGCGATTCTTCATACCTGTGAGTGGCTGGAGAAGCAGGGCTGCGAGGTGACGTACCTGGATGTGGATGAAAATGGCCTGGTGAGCCCGGAGGCTGTGGAAGCGGCAATCCGTCCTGATACCATCCTGATCTCCATCATGACGGCCAACAATGAGATTGGGACGGTGGAGCCCATCAGTGAGATCGGCGCGATCGCCCACCGGCATGGCATTCTCTTTCATACAGATGCAGTGCAGGCGGTGGGGCACATTCCGCTGGATGTGCGGGCCATGAATATTGATCTGCTCAGCGCCAGCGGCCACAAATTCCACGGCCCCAAGGGTGTCGGCATCCTCTATTGTCGCCGGGGCGTGAAGCTGACGCCTCTGATCCACGGGGGCGCGCAGGAGAGAAACCGCCGGGCCGGTACGCACAATGTTCCGGGAATCGTCGGCATGGGGAAGGCTGCGGAGCTTGCCGGGGAACATCTGGAAGAGTGGGGACAGTGTCAGGCTTCTCTGCGGGATCATTTGATTGAGAGGGTTCTGGCCGAGATTCCCTATGTGAGACTGAACGGGGATCCGCAGAAGCGCCTGCCCGGCAATGCAAATTTCTGTTTTCGTTATGTAGAGGGAGAATCGTTGCTGATCATGCTGGATCAGCGGGGAATCTGCGGCTCCAGCGGGTCAGCCTGCACCTCCGGTTCTCTTGATCCATCCCATGTGCTGCTGGCGATCGGCCTGCCGCATGAGATCGCCCATGGTTCACTGCGCCTGACTCTGTCTGAGGACACTACGCGGGAGGAGATTGATTATGTGGTGGACGAGCTGAAGAAGATCATTGAGAGACTGCGGAGCATGTCGCCGCTGTATGAAGATTTTCTGAGAAAGAATGCGTGAAGGGAGGATAACATCTATGCCTGCGTATAGTGAGAAAGTAATGGATCATTTCACACATCCGAGAAATGTGGGAGAGATCGAGGATCCCAGCGGTGTGGGGACGGTCGGCAACGCCAAATGCGGCGATATCATGCGCATGTATCTGGATATTGATGAGAATGGGATTATTCAGGAAGCAAAATTCAAAACCTTCGGCTGCGGCGCCGCCATTGCCACCAGCAGCATGGCGACGGAGCTTGTGCGCGGAAAGACGGTTCAGGAGGCACTGGAAGTTACCAACAAGGCGGTGATGGAGGCGTTGGACGGGCTGCCGCCCGTGAAGGTGCACTGTTCTCTGCTGGCTGAAGAGGCGATCCATGCGGCATTATGGGACTATGCGGAGCGTAATCACATCGAGATTCAGGGACTGGAGAAGCCGAAAGCGGATATCAGCGAGGAACCGATCGGGGACGATTAACGTTGCATATAAAAGAAAAATGCGTTATTCTGAGAGCGGAAAGGAAGATCGGGTCGGAGAGGCCTGGCGACCCTTTCCGCTTTTCGTGGAACAGCTTCGGGCTGCTTAGAGTCCGCCCGGCTGCGCAGGGATCCGATGTCGGAGACCTGGGCGCAGCGTGGTGATTCTGTGTGAAAGAGAGGTAATTGGTTATTTACAGGTCGTTTCTCTTTGGTTGTAGTGGATTTATCCTGCCTGCGGCCGCAGGGCTTGCTGGCGAAGCCGCGGATGCATTGCTCCTGGGACTGGCAGCCTGTATCCTGTTGGCGGCCGCCATCGCGGATCAGCGAACGCGGGAGATTCCGCTGGCCTTAAACGGCGCTTTGCTGCTTCTGGGAATCCTGCGCGTCTGGTCGGGGGGAGTTCCTGCAGGGGAAGCGGTCCTCGGCGCTTTCTGTGTCAGCCTGCCGCTGGAGGTACTTCTTCGGCTGACGCGCGGGCGTGCGATCGGGGGCGGCGACGTGAAGCTGACGGCGGCCGGTGGTCTTCTGGTCGGTTGGAGGTACTGTCTGCTGGCCTTCTGGATCGGCGGGGCTCTGGCCGTTCTGTTTCAGGTGCCGCGCCTGGGGAAAGAACGGGGCGGCCATACCATCGCCTTCGGTCCCTATCTGGCGGCGGGCTTTCTTCTCATCTTTCTGTGGGGCGATGAGATCCTTCGGTTTCTGGCGGACAAATTTTGACAGATCTCATAGGGATTTTGCGTCGTCCGGTCGCGGGGAAAGGGCAAAATGGCGCTGATTTTAAGAGATTTCGCCCTGATACGCCGAAAAATGGCATCATCCGGTTCCAGGGATGAAAAGAAATGTGACCGGAGAAAAGAAAATGCGTGACAAAGGCCGTGAACGGGGCTTTTTTGTAACTGTTCAGAGCAGTTTCTCTTTGCTATAATTCCTGAAAAATTGTGAAAATGGGGGTCTGGATATGACAGAGGGAGAGAGACTGTATCTTCAGAGACAGCGGAGAGAACTGACGCTCCGGCAGGCGGCCGGACAAATGGGTCTGCATGAAAGCACGCTTTTCCGCTATGAGCAGGATGAATTCCCCTGTGGTTCACAGGAGGCACGTGCAAGGATCTGCGCGTGTTATCAGAGTGATCTCTGGGGACCGGACGTGGAGCCTGTTCCCTGGTCGGAGGCGCAGCTTCTGGCAGCTTACCGGGGACTGGATGAAAGAGGGAGGCTGCGCGTCCGGTATGTACTGGAAGAAGGACTGCGCAGGGGGTGTGAACATGCCTGAAAGTCTGTCTGACGAAGAAATTCAGGAGATCATCGGCGGCTATCCCCGGATTCAGGAGGAACTGCGGGCCCGGATCACGGCCACCCGCAGCGAGCTGCTGCTCCTTGGCGAAAATATTTACAGCTATGCAGTCTGGGAAAACCGCATCGTTTCTGAAACGCCGCTGGGAGGACGGGAGGAGGATCGGATGGTCAGGATCCTTGAAAAAGCGGAGAGAGACCGACGACGCTTCACCAGAGATCTGACCGCCTGTCTGGAACGGCTCGAAGCGGAATGCGCGAGGAATCAGCGCATTTATCTGGCATACCAGTCTCTGCCCGCCTCGGAATACCGTGTGCTGCATAAGCTGTACGAGGAAAAGATCCCCTGGCGCTCCCTTCATACGGAGATGCATGTGGCGCCGGCGACGATTCGCGCTCTTCGGCATGCAGGCCTGGGGCATATCCGGACTTTTTGCGAAGGGTACGGGAAAAAGGAAGAAGGGGAGTCTGCGGCCGGGCCTGAGAGAGAGGATTTATGAAAAGAACCGCCAGAAGATCAGGAAAATGGACTTGAAACGACCATTTACTTGTGATAATATATGTGAGATAGCGCAGAGAAAGAGAGGATGAGCAGATGAGGAGATGCGTACTGTCTGTTCTCGTGGAGAATTCCTCCGGCGTCCTGAGCCGTGTGGCCGGACTTTTCAGCCGTCGGGGTTACAATATTGACAGCCTGACAGTGGGTGAGACACAGAATCCCGATTTTTCCCGCATGACGATCGTGACACGGGGAGAGGATGATGTGCTGGAGCAGATCCGCAAGCAGCTGGCGAAGCTGGTCGATGTCGTGGATATCAAGGAACTTCCCGACGAGGAAGCGGTCTGCCGCGAGCTGGTGTTGGTGAAGATTGAGGCCGATGCGGAGAAACGGCCGCAGGTCATTGCTGTGGCGGACATCTTCCGGGCGAAGATCGTTGATGTGGCGGAGAACTCCATCATGGTCGAACTCACAGGAAATCAGAACAAACTGGATGCTTTCATGCGGCTTCTGGGCGACTTCCACATCCTGCAGCTGGCCAGAACCGGCATCACCGGATTGTCACGCGGCGCTTTTGAAGAAGTTTAGACGCTGATTTTCCTGATCTTTTGGCAAATGTTCACAGAAAATGTGAAATCTGCATATATATTATACTTACAGTAAACCTACATGGAGGATATGTATCATGGCAAAGATTTTTTACCAGGAAGACTGTAACCTGTCCCTGCTGGAGGGGAAGACCATTGCTGTCATCGGATATGGCAGCCAGGGACATGCCCATGCGCTGAACCTGAAGGAGTCCGGCTGCGACGTCATCGTCGGTCTGTACGAAGGCTCCAAGTCCTGGGACAAGGCAGTGAAGCAGGGCTTTGATGTGTACACGGCTGCAGAAGCCGCCAAGAGAGCGGATATCATCATGATTCTGATCAACGATGAGAAGCAGGCGCAGCTGTATAAGGAGTCCATCGAGCCCAATCTGGAGGCCGGCAACATGCTGATGTTTGCGCATGGCTTCGCGATCCATTTTGGTCAGATCGTTCCTCCGAAGGATGTGGACGTGGTGATGATCGCCCCCAAGGGACCGGGCCATACAGTGCGCAGCGAGTATCAGGCCGGCAAGGGTGTTCCCTGCCTGATCGCCGTGCAGCAGGATGCCACCGGCAAGGCCTGGGACAAGGGCCTTGCGTATGCGCTGGGCATCGGCGGAGCGAGAGCCGGCGTCCTGGAGACCACCTTTAAGACCGAGACTGAGACGGATCTGTTTGGTGAGCAGGCTGTGCTCTGCGGCGGTGTCTGCGCTCTGATGCAGGCCGGTTATGAAACTCTGGTGGAAGCCGGTTATGATCCTCGGAACGCCTATTTCGAGTGCATCCATGAGATGAAGCTCATTGTTGACCTGATCTATCAGAGCGGTTTCGCAGGCATGCGTTACTCCATCTCCAACACCGCGGAGTATGGTGATTATATCACCGGCCCCAAGCTGGTCACCGAAGAGACCAAGAAGACCATGAAGAAGATTCTGTCCGATATTCAGGACGGCACCTTCGCTAAGGATTGGCTGACAGAGAACGCCATCGGCGCTCCTCATTTCAGGGCGATGCGGGCCAAGGCTGCAGCACATCCCGCAGAGGAGATCGGCAAGGAGCTCCGCAAGCTGTACAGCTGGAGCGAGGAAGGCAAGCTGATCGAGAACTGATATCAGAAAACAGCCAGAAAGAAGCGGTCGGTAGCGGCCGCTTCTCTGGCGTAAACGACGTTTCGCCGTTTTCATAAAAAATACAGTGAGAGGTTGCTATGAGCGAGTTGTATTACAAGAGTACCCGGAGTGACGGGATCAGGCTGACGGCCAGCCAGGCAATTCTGCAGGGACTTTCGCGGGACGGGGGTCTGTTTGTTCCTTCCTTCATTCCGAAGCTGGACGTTTCTCTGGAGACACTGTCCCACATGAGCTATCAGCAGATCGCCTATGAAGTGATGAAGCTCTTCTTCACGGATTTCACCGAGGAGGAGCTGCGCGGCTGCATCGAGCGTGCCTATGACAGCAAATTTGACACAAAGGAGATCGCGCCGCTGGTGAAGAAGGGGGACGCCTGGTTCCTGGAACTGTTCCACGGAGCGACGATCGCTTTCAAGGATATGGCGCTCTCGATTCTTCCGCATCTGATGATCACCTCTGCCCGGAAGAATGGCATTACCAATGACATTGTGATTCTGACAGCGACCTCCGGTGATACCGGGAAAGCAGCTCTGGCCGGATTCGCCGGTGTAGAGGGGACGAAGATCGTCGTGTTTTATCCGAAGGACGGCGTCAGCCCGATCCAGAAGAAACAGATGGTCACACAGCGCGGCGCAAACACGTGTGTGATAGGCATCCATGGGAATTTTGACGATGCCCAGACCGGTGTAAAGGCGATTTTCAACGACCGCGAACTGGAGAAGGAGCTCGATGCGGCAGGATTCCAGTTCTCTTCGGCGAACTCCATCAACATCGGACGGCTTGTTCCGCAGGTCGCCTACTATGTGTATTCTTACGTCACTCTGATGTCGCGTGGGGTGCTGCAGGAAGGGGAACCGATGAATGTGGTCGTCCCCACCGGCAATTTCGGAAATATCCTGGCAGCCTATTACGCGAAGAATATGGGAATCCCCATGAAGAAGCTGATCTGTGCCTCCAACGAGAATAAGGTCCTGTTTGACTTTTTCCGTACCGGCACCTATGATCGAAACCGGGAATTCATTCTGACCAGCTCCCCTTCGATGGATATTCTTATTTCCAGCAATCTGGAACGACTGATTTATCTGGTGGCCGGTGAGAACGCCGGGGCGAATGCGGCCCTGATGGAGCAGCTGAGTACGACAGGAGTTTATACTCTGCCGGAGGAGATGCGCGGCCGTCTGGCAGATTTCTGCGGCTACTATACCGATGAGGCCGGTACCGCACAGATCATTCGTGAGACTTATGAGAAAGAACAGTATATCATGGATACCCATACGGCCGTGGCCGCCCATGTGTACAAACAGTACCGGGAGGAGACCGGTGATACGACGCCCACCGTCATCGCTTCGACGGCCAGTCCTTATAAGTTCACCCGCAGCGTCATGTCCGCGATCGATCCAAAATACGAAACGGAAGAGGATTTCGCGCTTATCGATCAGCTTCATGAATTATCGGGCGTAGCCATTCCGCAGGCGATTGAAGACATCCGCTCGGCGGAGGTCCTGCACAAGACAGTCTGTGAGAAGGATGAGATGGAGAAGGTCATCAAGGATTTCCTCGGCGTGAAATGGTAAATATGATGTAGGCGACAAAAGGTATTTTGTCGCCTTGATACACGGATTGCTCCGCGCTAACGCGCTCCCGCAATCCTAACAACATTCGAAATCCGC
>JAJQCL010000156.1:9186-11833 GCA_021202715.1 Lachnospiraceae bacterium | reverse complement strand
GAGGCTATCTCCCGGGCGGCCTGCGGCGCTGAGGTGTCCATTGAATATCAGAACGGTGCGCAGCAGGTGATTCTGAACGGGGAGAATGTTACCGGACTGCTGCGGACAGAGGAAGCCGGACGTATGGCATCCCGCTGCTCGGTGTATGCGGCAGTGCGTACGAAGATGGTGCAGCTGCAGCAGAATCTGGCGGCGCGGACAGCGGTCATCATGGATGGGCGCGACATTGGAACCGTGGTTCTTCCGGATGCTCTGCTAAAGGTGTACCTGACAGCCAGCGTCTCCGAACGGGCCCGCCGTCGCTATCTGGAGCTGACGGAAAAGGGAGAAGCCTGTGACCTGGCAGAGATCGAGCAGGGGATCCGGGCCCGCGACGCGCAGGACATGAACCGGCCCATCGGACCGCTGCGCCAGGCGGAGGATGCAGTTCTGGTGGATGCTTCCGATCTGAACATCGATGAAGTGGTGGAGGTGATCCTTGCCCTGTATGAGAAGGCCTGCCGGGAGAAGGGAGCCTGAGGAGAGAACGCAGAGGCCGTGGCAGACGGAGCGGCAGAGAGGTTTCCGGACACGCAGTCGCGGGAACGCAGAATCAGGGAGCGTATCGGAGCAGATATCGATGCAGGAGGAACAGGATTATGGAAGTAAGACGTGCAAAGACAGCCGGATTCTGCTTCGGCGTGAAGCGGGCGGTGGATAAGGTCTATGATGAGATCGAAGCAGGACATGGTCCGATCTACACCTACGGCCCCATCATCCACAATGAACAGGTGGTGGAAGATCTCGCGGCACGGGGCGTACAGATCCTGGAGGAGGGAGAAGAGATCCCGCAGACTGGCGGAACCGTGATTCTTCGCTCCCATGGTGTGAGCCGTGCGGTACAGGAGAGACTGAGTGAAGAAGGCCTGCGGGTCGTGGATGCCACCTGCCCTTTCGTGAAGAAGATCCATCATGCCGTGGAAGAGGCCTCCTCTCAGGGGCGGACTGTGATCGTCGTGGGGAACCGGGCGCATCCGGAGGTCGAGGGGATCTGCGGCTGGAGCCGGACGCCGGTCTACGTGGTCGAGACGCCCGAAGAGGTGGAAGCCCTGCCAGAACTCACGGATGTGACCGTCGTCAGTCAGACAACATTTAACCATAAGAAATTTCAAGAACTGGTTGAAAAAATTTTGGAAAAGGGTTACAATACTATTGTTGTGAACACAATTTGCAATGCTACACAGGAACGTCAAATTGAGGCGAGAGAAATCGCCGCCGGCGTAGACGCGATGATTGTCATTGGGGGGCGACATAGCTCCAATACGCAGAAGCTCTACGAGATCTGCCGGAATGTATGTCCGAATGTTTATTATATACAGACACTCGCTGACTTAGATGCACGAGGTTTCGCACCAGTACGTAGCGTAGGGATCACAGCAGGGGCCAGCACCCCCAACAATATTATTGAGGAGGTTCATACTTATGTCAGAAGTAAGCTTTGAGCAGTTGCTAAATGAGGAAGGCTCATTGAATCAAATACGTACCGGAGCGGTTGTTAAAGGCACAGTCATCGGTGTGAAGGAGAATGAGATCAGCCTGAACATCGGCTACAAGGCCGATGGGATTGTTACGAAGAATGAATATACCAATGACTCTTCCGTGGATCTGATGGAGAAGGTCCATGTGGGAGATGAGATGGAAGTCAAGGTCCTCAAGGTCAACGACGGCGAGGGACAGGTGGCTTTGTCCTACAAGAGACTGGCGCAGGACCGTAACAGCAAGAAGCTGGAGGAGGCTTTCGAGAACCACACGATTCTCACAGCGAAGGTCAGTCAGGTCCTGAGCGGCGGACTGAGCGTCATGATTGACGGCATCCGCATTTTTATTCCGGCCAGCCTGGTGTCGGACGGTTTTGAGAGAGACCTCGGCAAGTATGCCGATCAGGAGATTGAGTTCGTGATCATCGAGTTCAATCCCAAGAGAAGAAGAATCATCGGTGACCGCAAGCAGATCCTTGTGGCGCGTAAAGAGGAGATGAAGAAGGCTCTCTTCGAGCGGATCGAGGAAGGCATGATCGTCGAAGGTACGGTGAAGAACCTGACAGACTTTGGCGCTTTCATTGACCTGGGCGGCGCGGATGGCCTGCTGCACATCTCCGAGATGTCCTGGGGACGGATCGAGAGTCCCAAGAAGGTTTTCAAGGTTGGTGATCAGGTCGAAGTCTTCATCAAGGAGATCAAGGGAGAGAAGATTGCCCTGAGCATGAAGTTCCCTGACAAGAATCCCTGGATGAACGCGGATGAGAAATATGGCGTTGGCTGCATCGTGACCGGTAAGGTGGCGCGGATGACCGATTTTGGCGCTTTCGTAGAGCTGGAGCCCGGCGTGGATGCTTTGCTGCATGTGTCTCAGATCTCCCGCTCTCATGTGGATAAGCCCTCCGATGTTCTGAGCATCGGTCAGGAGATCACGGCGAAAGTCGTCGACTTTAACCCGGATGATAAGAAGATCAGCCTCAGTGTGAAAGCACTGGAGCTGGATGAGATGAGCGACGAGGAGTAAGGATCCGCTCATAGAGTGAAGTTATGCAGGGGAGGTTTTCATCACTCTGCGCATATCGAAGAGAAGAAGCACGCTTCCGGAGGGGGAAAGCGTGTTGTTTCTTTTG
>JAJQCL010000156.1:247-9176 GCA_021202715.1 Lachnospiraceae bacterium | reverse complement strand
AAAAAAATCTTTGCACATTTTGCACAAAATTGAAGATACACTTGACTTTGATGAGGGATTCAGGTATGTTATTTTACAATGGGTGTGCAAAAATAAAGCATATAGCGCAAAAGCACATGTTTGCACAGGAAGGTTGAACTATGGCAGGAACGATACAGGAGATTGCAGAGCGGACGGGAGTATCCCGCGGAACAGTGGATCGGGTACTGAACCATCGCGGCCGGGTGCGGCCTGAGGTGGCCGTGAAGGTCACGCAGGTTGCGGAGGAGCTTGGCTATACGACGCGAAGTATGCGGAAGGCGGCGGCAGCCGGGCGGGTTGATTTTCGTAAAAAGATCGGCGTGGTGACACAGCTGGCCGGCGCCTCCTTTATGCTGGAGATCATGCGGGGCATTGAGACGGCTCGCGCCAACATGGAGAAGCAGGGGGTGCACGTCATCCTGAAAGAGAGCCGGGGCGTTGATGAGGCAGAGCAGCTGCGTCTCATCGGGGAACTCGTCGAGGAGGGAATCGACGGTCTGGCCATTATGCCGGTGGACTGCGAGGGTGTACGGGAACGCCTGAATCGACTGACTGTAGAGGAAGGAATTCCCGTTGTGACCTTTAATTCGGATATCGTGGGAGCCGGGCGCATGAGTTTTGTTGGCCTTGACAACCGGAAGAGCGGGAGCACGGCCGCGGGGCTTATGGGGCTGATGATGCGCGGCGTGGGCCGGGTGCTTTGTATCACGGGAAATTTCTCGAACAGTGCATCGAGTCTGCGTATGGACGGATTCATCGGGGAGCTGAAAACGAGCTTTCCGGAGATGGAGATCGTCGGTGTGCAGAGCAGCTTTGACCGCACGGAGGAGGTCGAACAGATCATTGTCAAGACGATGACGGCCTTTCCGGATCTGGGCGGGATCCTGGTTGTGTCCGGCGGGCAGGCGGGGGTCGTTCGTGCTTTCGAGCAGATGAAACCGGCGCACAGGCCTTATGTAATCCTTTACGACTGCACGCCGAAGAATATTTCTTATCTGCAGAACGATGTCGTGGACTTCCTGATCGATCAGGACGGCTATCATCAGGGGCATCGCGCCATTTCTCTGCTGGCCGACAAGCTCTGCTGGAATAAAGAACCTGAGACGGAATATATGTACACGGATATCAGTATTAAAACGAAATACAACCTGTAGCGACATCAAGGGCGGTGGCGGTATGCGCGGACACCCGCAGGGCGCTCGCCGAGGGAAATCCGTGGTATGCGCGGACACCCGCATGGCGCTCTTCGAGGAAAATCCGTGGTATCGCGAAACCCGCCAAAACATGACACCGCAGGCGCCCCTTGTGGGGGAAGGGGCCATTTTTCGAAGAAAAATGAGCGGATTTCTCAACTCTGCCAGAAAGAAAGCACACAAAAGCACACGATAAAATTCAGCAGAAAAAGTTCAAAAACGCACAAAGCACGCAAGAAAATGAAAAAGATGCAGAAATTTTTCAAAAAACACTTGCGTGCTTTTATATTTTGTGATATCCTCCGAGTATAAAAGCACACAAAACATGTGCAAGCACGACGAGCCGATGCGACGTGGCAAGGATGCCGACAGACAGCCGTTGTGCCAGCCTGAAGTATCATTACATTTCACCAGACAACCATACAAGGAGGGTAAGAAAATGAGTAAAATGCTGGAAATGAAAGCCAAGTTCCCCAACACACATTTCTGGGTGGATTCCTGTGCCAAGGAGGATTTGGAATACGGCATCGGCATCGGGGCTGTGGGTGCGACCACGAATCCTGTCATCGTCTCCCAGGTCCTGCAGAGGGAACTGCCGGAGTGGGAGGATACGATCCGTTCTCTCTTTGCCAATCATCCCACCGCGACAGAGGATGATGTGGCCTGGATGCTGATCGAGATGATGGGCGTGCGGGGCTGCGAGATGCTGCGTCCGGTTTATGAGGAGGAGAAGGGAACCTGCGGCAAGATTTCGATCCAGACAAACATCAAGTATTATCATGACTGGGAGAAGATGGCCGATCAGGCGGCGCATTTCAATACGCTGGCGCCCAATATCCAGGTGAAGATGCCGATCTCTGAGGCTGGTCTGAAAGCGTTTGAGGAGGCGACCTATCGCGGTGTCAGTGTCAATGCGACCGTTTCCTTCAGCGTGGCGCAGGCCGTGCAGGTGGCGGAAGCCATCGAGCGGGGGTTGAAGCGCCGGGAAGCCGAGGGCCTTGAGACCGCACAGATGACGCCGGTGTGTACGATCATGATCGGCCGCATCGATGACTGGCTGAAGAAAGCGGTCGCCCGTGACAGCATTGCCATCGATCCGGAGGCTCTGGAGTGGGGCGGCGTGGCCGTGTTCAAGAAAGCCTATAAGATCTTTAAGGAGAGGGGCTACCGCGCACGTCTGCTTACGGCCGCGTATCGGAACCTGCATCACTGGGCCGAGTTCATCGGCGGCGACGTGTCCATGACCATTACTGCGAAATATCTGAAGATCTTTGACAACAGCGACGTGGAGATCCGCAATACCATGGACGATCCGGTGCCCGCCTGCTGGCTGGAGGAGCTCAACAAGCTGCCGGATTTCCATCGGGCTTACGATGAGGACGGCATGAAGCCGGCTGAATTTGAACAGTATGGTGCGTTCATCAACACCCTCGAAGGCTTCTTCAAGGGATACGAGACGCTGCTCCAGCTGATCCGTCCGTATCAGTTCGGCAGCCCTCTGAAGTAGGATTAAGTAAGGAGGAACGCATGAGTAATACCATTCGTTTGACAACCGCCCAGGCCATCGTGCGATTTCTGGATCAGCAGTATGTGTCCATGGACGGCATAGAAACAAAATTCGTGGAGGGCTTCTTCACGATCTTCGGTCACGGGATTGCAGTGGGTCTGGGGGAAGCGCTGGATACGAACCCCGGCAGCCTCCGGGTGATGCAGGGGAGAAATGAACAGGGCATGTGCCATGCGGCCATCGCTTTCGCCAAGCAGAACAACCGCCGGCGAATCATCGCCTGCTCCTCCTCCATCGGTCCCGGCGCCGCCAATATGGTGACGGCCTGTGCCGATGCGACTGTAAATAATATCCCGCTGCTGGTCTTCCCGTCCGACACATTTGCGTCGAGGCAGCCGGATCCGGTGCTGCAGCAGCTCGAGCAGAGCAGCAGTCTGGCCGTGAGCACCAATGACGCATTTCGCCCGGTGTGCAAATACTGGGATCGCATTAGTCGCCCGGAGCAGGTCATGACGGCGCTGATCAACGCCATGCGCGTGCTGACCGATCCGGCGGAGACCGGCGCCTGCTGCATCGCTCTGCCGCAGGATGTGGAGGGCGAAGCCTACGACTATCCGACGTATTTCTTCGAAAAACGAGTCCATCGGATCACCCGCCCGGTGGCGGTTGATGAGGAGCTGGAGGATGTGGCTGCGGTCATTGCGTCCGCGAAGAAGCCGCTTCTGATCGTCGGCGGCGGCGTCCGCTATTCGGAAGCCGGTGAGACGGTGGAGAATTTCTGCGAGGAGTTCCGCATCCCCTTCGGCGAGAGCCAGGCGGGCAAGAGCGCCTGCAAATCCAGCCATCCTTACTGTCTGGGAGGCATCGGCGTCACGGGAACCTACGCTTCGAACATCCTCGCGAAGGACGCGGACGTGATTATCGCCGTGGGCACCCGC
Organism: Lachnospiraceae bacterium; assembly: GCA_021202715.1. Classification (GTDB taxonomy): domain Bacteria; phylum Bacillota; class Clostridia; order Lachnospirales; family Lachnospiraceae; genus UBA3305. The sequence goes on along the minus strand of JAJQCL010000156.1, from coordinate 5,517 downwards.
CTCTCGGATTTCACGACCGGATCAAAATATCTCTTCCGCGAGGAGGGTGTGAAAGTTGTCACGATCAACAACTGCCGTTTCCATGCGTACAAGATGGACGCTGTGAAGGCGGTGGGCGATGCGAAGGTGACCCTGGAGGCACTGGCCGCGAAGCTGCGCGCGAAGAACTATGTCTCTTCCTATACCACGGAGATCGTCGATGCAAAGGCGGCCTGGGATCAGGAAATGGAGAGACTGGGAAATCTTTCCTATACAGGCGAGGACTTCGTGCCGAACATCAAGGCGCGCGATCCGCGGACGGTACCGGAATTTGTCGCGCTGACGCAGGGCCAGATTACGCAGACCGCGGCCATCGCGGCCATCAACCGCACGATCGATGAGAATTCGGTGATCATTACGGCCGGAGGCTCCCTGCCGAGCTGCCTGCAGCGCATGTGGCGGACGGATAAGCGGGGCGGTTACCACGCCGAATACGGATATTCGTGCATGGGCTATGAGGTGGCGGCGACGCTGGGCGTGAAGTTCGCGGAGCCGGACAGCGAGGTCTATGCGCTGGTGGGAGATTCCAGCTTCCAGATGCTCCACAGTGAGATCATGACGATCATGCAGGAGCGTCAGAAGGTAAATATCCTTGTTTTTGACAACTGCGGCTTTGGCTGCATCAACAACCTGGAAATGAACAACGGCATCGGCAGCCTGGCGACGGAGTTCCGCTACACCGACGGGAAGAAGCCCACCGGGGATCTGATTCCGGTCGACTATGCAAAGATCGGTGAAGGATATGGTCTAAAAACTTACACCTGTCGCACAATCGCGGAGCTGGTTGCGGCGCTGAACGATGCGAAGACGCAGGAGAGAGCCTGCCTGTTCGATCTGAAGGTGCTGCCGAAGACCATGACGGACGGCTACGAATCCTGGTGGAATGTGGGCATTGCCGAGGTCTCGGAGAAGGAGAGCGTCCGCGCGGCTTGCGAGGATGTGATGGAACACCGCAGAGACGCCAGAGCCTACTGAGGCCTGGCAGAAGGGAGAATGAAACGATGGCGAAGGTGTTCGGATACCCTGTTTTTGATGAAAACGGAGAGAAGATCCTTACTACATATGACAATGAGTACAGCGCCATGAACATGGACATCCGCGTGTATGAGATGAAGCCCGGTACGATCCGGCGCTTCCTGCGTGCGGGAGAGGAGACGGCCGTGCTGCTCCTGTCCGGACGCATCACCTACGAGTGGGGGCGGGAGAAGCAGACGGTCAGCCGCATGGATGTCTTCACGGAGGGACCCTGGTGCCTTCATGTACCGGCCGGGATCGAAATCACGGTACACGCCGAGGGGGAGAGTCAGATCCTCGTGCAGTGTACAAAGAATGAGAAAAAGTTTGCCGCGCGGCTTCACCGGCCGGAGGATGCTCCCTGGGGCTATTCCTCGGTGGGCAAGTTCGGCAACGTCGCGAAGCGCCGCGTCAACACGATTTTCGACCACGACATCGAGCCTGCCTCCAATATGGTGCTCGGTGAGGTGCTCAACGACCGGGGGAACTGGTCCGGCTATCTGCCCCACCGGCATCCGCAGCCGGAGACCTATTATTTCCTGTTCGATCGCCCCGAGGGATTCGGCGCCAGCTTCGTGGGAGATCAGCTTTTCAAGAGCGTGGAGGGCAGCTTCTCCTCCATTCCCGGCGGCGAACTCCATCCGCAGGCGGTAGCGCCGGGCTTCCAGATGTATACCTGCTGGATGATCCGTCACATCGACGGGAACCCCTGGCTGCAGACCGATCGCTGCGAGGATGAGAGATACGTGTGGATGCACGAGGCGAAATTCGGAGATTGTGACTGACAGGGGGAAATGAGAGATGCTGGACAGAGAAAGGGTGCGCCTGGGGATCGCCCCCATTGCGTGGACCAACGACGACATGCCCGACCTGGGCGCGGAGAATACCTTTGAACAGTGCGTGAGCGAGATGGCACTGGCCGGATTCACAGGCTCTGAGGTGGGAAACAAATATCCGCGGGATCCTGAGGTGCTGAGACGGGCGCTGGAGCTGCGGGGAATGCGCATCTGCAATCAGTGGTTTTCCTCCTTTCTGCTTACGAAGCCCTTTGAAGAGGTGGAACGGGAGTGCCGCGCACAGCTGGCTTTCCTGCAGGCGATGGGTTCACAGATCATCGGATTCTCCGAGCAGAGCTATAGTGTGCAGGGACAGCGGGAGACACCAATCTTCGGCCATAAGTATATCATGGATGACGCGGAGTGGAAGACGCTTACTGACGGCCTGAACCGTCTGGGAAAGATCGCGCTGGAGGAATACGGCATCTGCCTGACCTATCATCACCACATGGGCACCGTGGTACAGGATCCGGAGGAGGTCGACCGCCTGCTGGCGGAGACGGATCCCGCGTATGTCAGCCTTCTCTATGACACCGGCCATTTCGCCTACTGCGGCGCCGATCCGCTGGAGATGGCCTTGCGCTACGCGAAACGCATCCGCCACGTCCATCTGAAGGATATCCGCCCGCAGATCGTGGAACAGGTGAAGCGGGAGAATCTGAGCTTCCTTGACGGTGTGCGGCTGGGCGCTTTCACCGTCCCAGGCGACGGCAGCATTGACTTTGATCCGATCTTCCGCCTGTTGGGCGAAGCGGGGTATGAGGGCTGGATGCTGGTGGAGGCCGAACAGGATCCGGCAAAGGCCAACCCGCTGGAATATGCGCTGCGTGCGCGCCGCTTTATTGCGGAGAAGACAGGGCTGTAATAAAACAGATCTTGGGGGTTGCGGCGGGAACTGCCGTGACAGAAAGGATAAAAAATGAGTGAGATCAAGAAAATGGGTTACTGTGTGAACGGAGCCTGGAAAGAGTCCAAGGCAGAGAAATATCAGGACATCACCGACTCCAGCACCGGCGAAGTGATCGCCCGCGTGCCCTGCTGCACCGCGGACGAGGTAGAGGAGGCGATCGCCTCCGCGCAGGCGGCTTTCCCGGCCTGGTCTGCGCTGTCCATCGCCAAGAGACAGCAGTATATGTTCCATTGGCGTGATGTGCTTTACGCACATAAGGAAGAGCTGTCCGTGCTCTGCGCCAAAGAGCTTGGAAAGACCATCGGTGAGGCCCGCGGCGATGTGCAGAAGGCCATCGAGCCCACCGAGGAAGCCTGCGCGCTGCCGACGATGATCCAGGGTGATACCGCCATGCAGGTGACGACCGGCTACGATACGGCGACCTACCGGATGCCGCTCGGCGTGACCGCCGGCATCGTGCCCATGAACTTCCCGGCTATGATTCCCTGGGGCTGGATGGTGCCCTTGTCCATCGCCTGCGGCAACACGGTCGTGCTGAAGGCCAGCTCACAGACGCCTCTGACCGCCATGCGGATCATGGAGCTCTTCTACACCGAGGGCGGTTTCCCGGCGGGCGTTGTGAACCTTGTGACCTGCAGTCGTGTGGAGGCGGATATCCTCCTGACCGATTCCCGCGTCAAGGCAGTTACCTTCGTAGGCACCACCGGCGTCGGCAAGCAGGTATATTCCAAAGCGGCGGCACACGGCAAGAGAGTGCAGGCGCAGACCGAGGCCAAGAACCATGCGCTGGTGTTGGAGGACTGCAATCTGGAAGCGACGGTCAATGCTGTGATCAACTCTACCTACGGCTGCGCGGGCATGCGCTGCATGGCTCTGCCGGTTGTCTGCGTGCAGGAGAGCATCGCCGATGATTTTGTGGCACTGCTGAAGCAGAAGGCCATGGCCATGAAGGTGGGCTGTGCGTATGATGAGGAGACGAATCTGGGGCCGGTCGTCAATGCCGGACATAAACAGAAGGTCTGCGACTGGATCCAGAAGGGCGTCGATGAGGGGGCCGAGCTGGTGCTGGACGGCCGTGATATCGTGGTGCCCGGTTTTGAGAAGGGCTTCTTCGTCGGTCCGACGATCCTTGATCATGTGAAGCCCGGTATGACCGTAGGAGACCGTGAGATCTTCGGACCGGTCACCTGCGTCAAGAGAGTGAAAAATTATGAGGAAGGCGTGGCCATCATGAACGCCAACCCCTTCGCCAACGGCTCCGCCATCTTCACGCAGAGTGGTTACTACAGCCGCCGTTTCGCCATGGAGACAGACGGCGGTATGGTGGGTATCAATGTGGGGATTCCGGTTCCCACCGCCTACTTCCCGTTTTCCGGCAATAAGGATTCTTTCTTCGGCGATCTGCATGTGCTGGGCAAGGACGGTTATCGCTTCTTCACGCGCGCAAAGACCGTCACTACGCACTGGTTCGACGATGCCGCCGGCGGCCGCAAGGTCGGTACCTGGGAAGGCAGTACCGAGCAGTAAATGATACAAGGGACTAAAGGTCATGAATCGAATGTCTTCATTCGTATTCATGACTTTGGTCTCCGATCCGCATCGGTCGTTGCGAAGCAAGTGCCACCGGCGCTTGGCAATCCGCTGTATCATACATATATCAGAAAAACAAAAAAACAGAGCCAAAGGAGAAGAAATATGAAAGTTGGAGTCATCGGCGCAGGCCGTATCGGCAAGGTGCATATCCGCAACATATCTCTGCATGTGCCGGAGCTGGAGATCAAGACGGTCTCCGATCCCTTTATGAACGAAGCCACCGAAGCCTATGTGAAGAAATGCGGTGTGGAGCGCGTGACGAAGGACGCGGAGGACATCCTGCAGGATCCGGAGATCGAGGCAGTTATCATCTGTTCCTCGACGGATACGCACTCGAAGTATATCATCGCGGCCGCGGAAGCGGGCAAGCATGTCTACTGTGAAAAGCCTATCGACTACGATCTGAAGAAAGTGCATGCGGCGCTTGAGGCCGTGGAGAAGGCCGGTGTGAAGCTGCAGATCGGTTTTGACCGGCGTTTCGATCACAATCATAAGGGGGTCTATGACGCAGTGCGCGCCGGGAAGATCGGCGACGTGCATATGGTGCGCATCAGCTCCCGCGATCCGGAGCCCCCTTCGATTGACTATGTGAAGGTCTCCGGCGGCATCTTCTACGACATGATGATTCATGACTTCGATATGGCCCGCTATCTGGTGGGCTCCGAGGTGACAGAGGTGTATGCGGTCGGTTCCGTGTTAGTGGATCCCGCGATCGGCGAGGCCGGGGATGTAGATACGGCCATGGTCGTGCTGAAGTTCGAGAATGGAGCCATCGCTTCCATCGACAATAGCCGGAAGGCCGTTTACGGTTACGACCAGAGAGTTGAAGTGTTCGGTTCTGCAGGCTGCGCCCGGGACGGGAACGACCATTATGACAC
>JAJQCL010000156.1:0-237 GCA_021202715.1 Lachnospiraceae bacterium | reverse complement strand
ATCTCCGATGGCGTGAATACGACCCGGGGCAACATTCTTTTCGGTATGTGGGATCGTTATGCCGGCGCTTTCGTGGCGGAGATGAAGGCCTTTGCCGAAGCTGTGGAGAACGACACGGAGCCGCCGGTGACCGGCATTGACGGACTGTACCCGGTGCTCATGGCCGCTGCTGCGACGCGTTCCCTGAAGGAAGGCCGTCCGGTGAAAATTTCCGAGGTGGAATAGGACTGTTTGCGA
>JAJQCL010000014.1:2188-11860 GCA_021202715.1 Lachnospiraceae bacterium | reverse complement strand
CATCGAGGAGTACAGGAACTTTAATGACGAACCGGCCTGGACGGCCGATGGCTGTCCGTTCATCCATTCGGTCGAAGACCCCTGTCCCTATGGCGAGTGGGAGGCGCCAAGCCACTGCAATACCTGCGGAGAATGCCGCTATTTCAAGCAAATCGCTGATCAGAGCCTGATCGGGGTGTGTCAGCAACAGAAACGCCGCTGGGCAAATAAACAACAACAGGCCAGCCTGTAAGCAAAAAGGAGATGAGAATGAAAATGAAGAAAAGAATCCTAAGTATCCTGATCATATTGTGTCTGGTGGCGCCGATGATCCCCGCGATCACGCTGCCGAACCTGACCGCCGAGGCCGCCACTACGACGGACGCTTTCGGCATCAACATCGATGAAACGATGACCACCGCGGAGACCGCAGAGGCCCTGGCGAACAACCCCTACGGCACCGAGGGATGGGTCTCCCTGTTCACTGTCTCGGAGCTGTCCGCTTTCTACGGCTCGTCCGGCAACACGCGGTACTGGTACACGTACAATTACAACGAAGACTATCAAAACGATACCTTCGATGAAGGCAGCATCGAGACACCAACCTCCGGAACGCAAACCGGCATGAGCGAGAGCAACAGCGGTTACAGCATTATGGACACCGCCGCCTGCGACGTAGCAAGCGAAGGACAGAAGCGGTATACGGCTGTGCTGGCCTATGACCGGGACGACGACAAGCTCTGGCTCTTCCTGAAGGACAGTGCAGGAAACACAGTCAGCAATGCAATCAGTGTCCGAACAACCACCGAGGATAGCCTGGGATGGCTCAGCGATACCTCCCCCTACTATAACAACGCCTTCGTATCCATCGCGGCCGGTGACTTCGACGGCGACGGCCAGGATTCCCTCATCGTCTATATCGCGGAGATGGAGAAGGCAGCGCCCAGCATCTATGAATACTATATCGAATATAACGGAACCCAAGGAAACATACTACTGTACCAAAGCCAAAAAAAAGTAGTCATAGACAATGTCTACGATCTGCTCGGCGTCGACGACCTTTCCAGGAAGCGAACCGACAACGGAAAGGTCAGCTGCAACGCCCCGACGGTCCAGCTGGTGGCCGCGGACACCGATAACGACAATGTCGATGAGCTCATCATCACCGCCGGACTGAACAAGACGGAGGACAGTGTGAGCAGCCGCGCCTCCAAGATGTACATCTATGACTACCTGACAGGTTCCTCCACCTGGCATCAGTCTTGCTATCTGAATACTACCGGCTATCAGGATGAGGACGGCAAAAACCGGCTGCGCTACGCATCCTCCGCAGTCGGGAACATCATTTATGATTCCACGAACACCGATTACCCGGAGATCGTCACCGCGGGCTGGGTGGGGACAGACGATAAAACAACGGATGATATCGGCTCCTATGTCACCGGATGCGAAAGCGTGAAAACAATCAGCGAAACATCCGTCGGCACATATTGGAGTACGCCAATGGGAACACTTACGACGAGCAATGATGGAGTGAGCGATTATACGGCAGACAATCATTATTGCAGTCCCAAACGCGACAACCTGGTTCAGGTCTCCGTGGCTCTTCTGGACGGAACAGCTACGTCGGCTTATGTGCTGATTGCCGATACAGTCTTCCAATACAACACCAGTACCTGGATGAAGTCATACCGCTACGAGATCTGGAATCCCGCCGCGGATGATGAAAAATGGGATTCTTCATATTATAAGAATGCCGCTGTCATCGACGTCGTCTCAGGAAACTTCGACGGGAATCTGGACGGCCGGGAGCAGTTTGTCTTCGCCACCATGAAAAGGGCAGAAGGTCAGAACCAGTACTGGTACCAGCTCTATGTCTATGGCAAGGATGCTACAGGCGAGTATTACGAAGGGCACTCATCCAATATAATCAGCAAAAAGAAAAACACCTATCTGTCATTATGTGCGCCGGATGTAGACAACGACGGCGTCATCGCCAGAGTCCAGAGCGTCACAAAGACCTACACCGCGCCGGAGATCCTGACGATCCTGGAAGCGGCCCCGTTCTATGAAGAGCTCGACGGCGGAGACGGGGACTTCGGGAACAGCGCGACCACCTATGGGACCACGAATGCCGTGGAGAATTCAACCGGAAGCGGCTCAACCTTGTCTGCCGGCATCATCGTCGGCTTTGAATATACCAACGACCTTCTGACCGGTCTGGCCACCGGCGCCGGCTTTGAGGAAAAGGTCTCTACCTCCTATACCTCGGAAACGACGGAGAGTACGACCATCGCCTATACGCTGGAATACTCCAACGATACCGGTGAAAATACCGTGGTCGTCTACCGACGGCCGGTGACCAGCTGGGTATATGAGCTCAAGAACACGGGGGGGACTCTTGTCCTCTCCCGGGAAGGCACACTGGTAACCAGCATGCTCACCGTGGATGATTACAATGAGATCGCCCCCTCCTACGGTCTGAGCCAAATCGCAGACGATCTGCTCGCGACGCCGGGAGACCCGTTCTCCTACCGCAGCAACTCAGGGGGGCTTACAAATGGCGTAACCTCGCAGACGATTACCACTTATTCCAATGGCGGCACGACCACCCAGACGATCTCGAATGCAACATCGACAGAAAAGTCCTTCACCTACGAGGTCGCCTCCTCCTTCTCGGTCTACGGCATAATCTACGGAGTAAAAGTCGGCACAGAATATGAATATAACACCAGAAATATCAGTTCTACGATCAACACCAATGAGATCACAAAGTCCGGTACGGTGAGCGGAAATGCTCAGGACGGCTATGATTTTAAGTGGCAGTTTGTTCACTGGACGGTAAATATTGATGACAGAGACGTCCCAGTCCTCGGCTACATCCTGACAGATGTCGAGGGACCTCCGGCGCCGCCCGAGAACCTGCGGGCCGAGGATATCACCTCGACCTCTGCGACTCTGGCCTGGGATGAATCAAACCGCGCCGGGGACGTCTATTACATTTACCAGATTTACAGCGACGGCTCCTACGTACAGATCGGCGAAGCAGATATCTCTGAGACCAGCTATGCTCTGACCGGTCTGAGCCCGAACACCTCCTATACCTATGCGATCAGCTCGTACTCAGAGACGGAACCCTATACAGGCGAGTCCGTGATGAGCTCCGAGGTGATCGTGACGACACTGCCGGAGGATGAAGCCTCGGTGGAGATCGAATCGCCCTCTGATCTCTCCGTGCAGGTCGGCGGAGACGCAACCTTCAGCGGCTCCATCACCGTCTTCTCCGACTCCTACAACGCCGTGAACTATCAGTGGCAGAGCCGGACGAACGGCGGCAGCTGGAGCGATGTGGACGGCGCGACCAGCAGCAAGCTCACGCTGACCTCTGTGGAGAAGAGTGACAACGGCACCGAATACCGGCTGGTCTTCAAGGTCAGCTACAAGAACCTCAATGCGGCGGTCTGCTACTACAGCGACGCGGCCACGCTCTCCGTCGGACTGATCGACGTGGACACAACGCTTTCCATAGAGAAGTATGAAAGCGGCTCCGGCACGCTGGCCGATCCCTATGAGGGAATCGCGACGTCAAGCGTCCAGACCGGAACGACGGAGACAACGGAGACAAGTACGCAGAACGTAGTGATTCCAGCGACCGACACCGTGCCGAAGCTGACCGTATACAGCATTGGAAGCGGTGATGACGTCACGTATTACGGCGTCGGCACTGTCTATGACGAGAAAACGGACGACGATGAAACGGTCTATTATCATGTAACAAATGACAATGGCACATATACGGCTGGAACACAGATCACGGTCACAGAGGCCACGGTCTACACGGATTCTGACAGCAACAGTACCGTGACTCTCCCGGACGGTGTTACCGTATCCCAGAACACGCTGACATTGAATAATGTCACTTATACCCTGATGGCGGCCGTCACCGGCACCGAAAAGACGCCCCTCGTGAACGATGAGGACGAGACCCGACTGGCCACCTTCACCGGCATCGCAACCTGTTACTGGGTCAGCGGCGAGACAGCATATACTTATACAAGTGCCTCAGGAATCGGAGAAGCGGACAGCACAGTGGACGTCTCCGAGCTCTACGATGTGTATTGCAACGACAGCAATTATATCCTGCTCGGACGCGAGGAAAGCTGGGTCGTCGATGAGGGAACGGCTGATTCACATGACTACAACACAAAGACCGACTATCTCTACACCCTGATCACCGTCACCACGGCAGAAAGCAGCACCACATACTCTGTAACCTCTGTCATGAGCGCCGAGACCAGCGTATCCTACAGTGAAACAGATTTCGATCCAGCGGATCTCACAGTTGTCACAGCAGAGGTGACGGAAACCGTGACGACGCCCGTTTACGCAACGCAGGACGGAACGACCCTGACTCTCAAGGCGACGGTAAAAACGGCGAGCGGCGGTGATGCAGCAGAGGGCGCGACGGTAGACTTCCAGATCATCAACCGCAACACCGGCGGGACCACGACGGTAGCAGCAACCACCAATGCCAGCGGCGTTGCGACGGCGACATGGACGGCAACGGCCAGCGGCCTCTACAGCATCCAGGCGGTGGTGCGGGCGGACGCGACCTACGCCTCCGCGAGCTCCGGGAAGCAGTATTACCGGGCTGACAAGGCTTACGGAATTGAGACGACGGAGACCACCGAGTATCAGATCGTCCTTACCTCTGAGGACGGGGAACTCAGCGACGGCGCCATCACCTACGGCGATGCAGTCTCTGTCCGCCTCCAGAGCCGCACGGTCACGGTCACTACGACAACCGATGACGACGGTACAACAACCACCTCCACCGAACGAGGAAGCTGGAGTGATGTATCCTCCACCGTCAAGTACGTGAGCAGCCCTTCCGATGGTTCTGAGAATGTGACGATCACTGCTTCCACGACAGGGACGGAGGCTTATATGCCGACCGCGGCGGGAAGCTATACCGTCAGCGCCTACCTTGTGGACGGAACAGGGGAGGAGGCCGTCGAGACGCTGGCCGCCACGACCAATCTCCAGGTCAGTCAGCGCAGCGTGACCATCACGCCGAACTGGACCGGAGAGGTTCCGGCGAGCGCAGCCGCCGTGACCCCTGACCCGGAGCCAGAGCTTGCGAGCGCGGACAGCAATCTGGATCTTACGACCGTGTTCGAGGCTTCCAGCAGTTATTTCAATCTGGATTCGACGACAGCCTCCGGCACCTTCACGGTCTCTCTGTCCTACCTGACCAGTGAAGACGCAGCGACCATGGTCTCAGCCTTTAAGAAGAACTACTTTGTAACGCTGGCGACCAGCTCCTTCTCCATCCGCAAGAACAGCGCGACCGTGTATTTCTCGGCGGATGAAAACGGAGCCATCACCGGACAATATACGGACAAGAAGTTCACGATGGCCTCCGGCAGCCGAAAGACGGCCGGTACCTCCCTCTACTTCATCGCGAAGCCGGACAGCGGCTATGCGGTGAGCGGATGGACGATCAACGGAACCTTCTACGACATCGACGATGAGCTTCCGGACGGCTTCTCTCTGGCCTCGAGCGGCAAGCAGCTCGTCGTGGAAAGCTTTGACGTGAATAAGCATGTAGTAGATGGAGCCTTAACCGTCTCCGTACAGTTCAAGAGCTCCTCGAACAAGATCACCTACAGCGCAGACAGCCATGGCTCTGTCTCTGCCAAGAGCGGAACTGGCGACACCGTCGCCAGCGGCGCCAGCGTCGCAAACGGCACCAGCGTCTTCTTCACAGCGGAGCCTGAGGACGGCTATATCGTGGATTACTGGGTCGTAAACGGCAGCACGTACCTCTGGGACGGCACCGAGGAGACCTACCGCGGCACGACGCTGACACTCGAGGACATTCAGGAAGCCAAGACGGTCATCGTCTACTTCAAAGAATCGACGGCGACATTTACCGTTGCAACTGAGGTTGTGAATGAATCTGAGACAAGGGATGACTCGCTCGCCACAATCACTGTGACGGATGCCGAGACCGGCGACACCGTCGACCTGACGGAGGACGTCGCGGAGAATACCTCGCTGACCTTTACGGCGGCGATCACCAACGCAACCAACAATATGGTCAAGAGCTGGCAGGTGAGCACAGACGACGGCGCCACCTGGACCACACTCTCCGGCTCCGGCGGTCAGACCTCGGTCACCGTGTACAACATCAGCGCAGATACGAGGGTGCGTGTCATCGTGACCGTCGCACAGACCTATGGATTAAGCTACAGCATCCAGTGTGGTGAGGACACTGTCACAGATACTGACATCGCCGCCCTGACAGCGACAAGCAACGGCCAGATGCTCACCAGCGGAACCGATGTGTCAGCCTACGTCCCCGTGGACTTCACGCTGACATTGTCCAACGACTACTATCTCATCGGCTGGGAAGGCGCAGAGGCAGACACGGAGGATCCTCTCACGGCTCACATTGAGAGCCTGACCGGTGATACGGTTGTTACAGTAACCATCGGAAAGAAGCCCGTAATCACGATCGAAGACACCAAGAACGGCACCATTACGGTCACCGACAGCGACGATCAGACAATTACCAGCGGAACCCCGGTCGCTCCCGGAACCACTCTCACCGTGACGCTGACACCGGATGATGGCTATGAGGTGGACAGTGCGGATGACTCCGCGGCCTATGCAGACGGCACCGGCAGTACAACCGATGTGAAAACCTACACGATCGAGGTACAGGACGATCAGACGATCTCCGCAACCTTTAAGGAACTGGCAGAATACGTGGTAACCTACAGCACCGTAATTACCACCGGCGACTCTGCAAACGGCGAGCTGACGGCTGCGGCCTCCCGCAAGGGACTTGATGCCTACGCGGTCAGCAGCCTGGAAAGCGGTGAGACCGTCTATGACGGTTCGACCGTGACCCTGACAGCGACGCCCGAGGAAGGCTACCGCGTGAAGGAATGGGTCATAAACGGCAGCGTCTACAAGGAATCGGAGCTTACCTACATTGGCACCACACTGACACTCGATGGAATCAGCAAAGACACGACGGTAACGGTACAGTTTGTATCGACCGGAAGCCGGATCACCGTCGAGAGCGGCAGCAACGGCAGCCTCGTGAGCGCCATGGTCGGAGACACGGATGTATTTGCAAACATTACCTCCGGATTCTATCTGAGCAAGGATGCGAGCGTCACCGTCACGGCTAAGGCAGATACCGGCTATGAGCCGGAAGCCTGGAAGGTGAATGGCGAGACGAAACAGGAAGGCGGAGAGAGCTTTACCTACACCGCGACCGAAGACGGCGTCGGCGCCGTGATCAGCGTCACCTTCATCCAGCAGAAATACGCCGTATCCTGGAGCGGCACCGGCAGCACCGGAGGAACTGTAGCCGCCACCGGATATGACGGCAGCAGCGCAGACATCCGCGGCGGCACCGACGTGACATTTACAGCGTCCCCCGCAGACGGAGCCGTGATCTCTCACTGGACTGTGAACGGCGAGACCGTGACCGACGACGAGGGGAACACAATATCGACCGAAACTCTGACATGGACCGTGCCGAACGGCGCGATCGCAGATCCGGCGGTCGACGCATACAATGTTGTGGCGGTCTTTAAGAACGCACCGTATGAGATTACCTTTGACCAGCCCGCCAACGGAACCCTGACGGCAGTCGATGCGAACGGCAAGGCACTTGCAACCACGGAGACGGCAGAGAACGGTTCGGATGTGACATTTACCGTGACACCTGCCAGCGGCTATCTGGTCGAGAGTTATACCGTGAACGGCACGACGACCGAGAGCCATGATACGACCTTCGCGGTGACCGTGACCGGACCGATGACCGTCTCTGTCACGATCGTACCGGATTCCTACACCGTGACCTACAACGCTGAAGGAAAGGGAACCGTGAACGGCAACGCCTCCGGCAGCGTGACCGTGGCCTATGACGGCACGACGACCTTCACAGCCAAGCCCGATGAATACAACAAGGTGAGCGGCTGGAAGGTGGGCGGAGTCACCACCACCACGGGAGTGAGCGACGACGGCCAGAGCCTGACCTTAAGCGGCGTCCGGGCAGATACAGAAGTGACCGCTGTGTTCACAAGCTCTGTGGGATACGGCCTGGCTTACTCCGTCGTCACAGATGAGACATCCGGTGAAACCGGCGGAACGCTCTCGGCGACCGCGGACGGTGTGGCAATCACGCTGACTGACTCACAGGAAACGATCGTCGCGGGTGGAAGCAGCCTGGTCTTCACGGCGAATCCGAATTATGATATGATGGTAGACTACTGGACAGTAAACGGCGAGAAGGTTGAAGGCAATATCACAACCAGTCTGACGATCGACTATCTGGAAGAGAATGTCGAGGTTGCCGTGAAATATACGAAGCTCGTGGTCTATGAGATCCCTCAGAGCGGAACCGGCTACACGGTGAGCGATGTGGTGCGCGATCCGGCCGACGCCGGGACAGCCACACAGATTCGCCAGAACGGAACCGTGAGCTTCACCGTCACGCTGGCGAATGACTTCACCGTCTTCGAGAAGCTCATCATCAGCGGCTGGGACTGCCTGAACAACAAGGCGGTCGATGAAACAACCGGCTGCGACAGCGTCACTGTGGAGAAGAAGACCAATGACGACGGCAGCATCAGCTACAAGATTACCGTCGCCAATGTCACAGACGACCTGCATGCACAGATCGTCGCGCACAAGCTGAAGCATGTGGCGGCGAAGGAAGCCACCTGTATCGAGGATGGGTACATCGAGCACTGGTATTGTGAGGATGAGGACTGCAAGAAATATTTCACAGACGAGACCGCACAGACGGCGCTTGATTATGAGACCGAAGTCCTGATCAAAAAAGAGACGGCGGCACATGATTACGAGGCAACATTTATCTGGAACGGAACGACGTCCGTGACGGCGGAGCTGGTCTGCAAGCTGAACAATCATCACACGGTTACTCTGAGCAGTGACAAGGGTGAGATCACGATCAGCAAGGCGACGGACGGCGATGTCACCACCTTCACAGCCACCGCAGAGTATACAGACAGAGGCGTGACCTGCACCTACACCGGCACGAAGAAGATGACCTATCACGCGGCGAAGGATCCGGACTGCACCAATACGGGCAACATCGCCTACTGGACGGACGAGGACGGAAACTATTTCTCCGCCATCTCCGCGGCGGATGAGACGAAGCTCACAGCGGAACAGATCACGATTGATGTGGTTGCGGACGCGCACTCCTACAGCGAGCCGGTCTTCACCTGGAACGGAACCGATTCCGCGACAGCCACTTTCACCTGCAGCATCTGCGGCGACAAGCAGACCGTAGACGCGGCCGTGACGAGCAGCACGAGCGGGAACACGATCACCTTCACGGCGACGGCGACGTATCCGTACTCCACGGAGGCAGCCACCTCCACCCGAAAGCTCACGAAGGTAGCGGCGAAGGCCGCGACCTGCGCCGCCGCCGGGAACATCGAGTACTGGGTTGAGGAAGGAACAGAAACCTATTACACCTATACCGACAGCAAAACGATGGAAAAAATCGAGGACAAAGACTCTGTGACCCTCGCCAGAAAGACAGCCGAATCCGACCACAGCTGGGGCAGCCCGGCCTGGACCTGGAGCGGCACGACAGCCACTGTCAAGCTCACCTGCTCCGTTTGCAAGGAGACGAAG
>JAJQCL010000014.1:0-2178 GCA_021202715.1 Lachnospiraceae bacterium | reverse complement strand
GCAGCACCGTCACCTACACGGCAACCGCCACGTACCTGGGCAAGACCTACACGAACACGAAGACCGGGAAGTTCACGAAGGTGGCAGCGAAAGCGGCAACCTGCGCGGCCGCCGGGAACACCGAGTACTGGGTCGATGAGATCAGCGGGAAGTATTATTCCGACAGCACGGGAACGAAGGAGGTCTCAGCCTCTTCCGTGACGATCGCGAAGAAGACCGCCACATCCGACCACAGCTGGGGCAGCCCGGTCTGGACCTGGAGCAGCACGAAGAAGTCTGCGAAGGTCACACTCACCTGCTCGGTCTGCGGCAAGACGAAGACCGTAAAGGCGACCGTCACCTGCACCGAGGGCACCGATTACAACACCTACAAGGCCGTCGCCGAGTACAATGGCAAGACCTACACTGACAAGCAGAAGGTGGCGGTCGACAAGGTCTGGGAGGATGTCGTATTTATCCTCAAGGGCACAGCTACGAAGCCCAAGAACACGCTGAAGTGGAAGGAGATTCCCGGCGCGGACGGCTATGTCATCTACGGAGCCAAGTGCGGCAGCGACACCTATAAGAAATTAAAGACCATCAAGAGCGGCTCAACAACCACCTGGACGAGAAAGAGCCTGAAAGCAAACAGCAGCTATAAGTACTATGTCAAGGCCTACCGCCTGGTAAACGGCAAGAAATCGTTTATCAAAAAGTCCAACCTGATTCATCTGGCGACGAAGGGCGGCAAATACACCAATGTGACAAAGGTGAAGATCACGAACGTCACAGACAGCAAGCTGACCCTGAAGGTCGGCAAGACGAAGACGCTGAAGGTCAAGACCACCCTCGCGGAAAAGAGCAAGAAGCTCAGAGCGCACATGGATGTGCTGACCTACACCAGCACCGATAAGACCATCGCCACGGTATCGTCGAAGGGCAAGATCAAAGCCAAGAAGAAGGGCACCTGCTACATCTACGTGCAGGCCGCAAGCGGCTACTACGCGAAGGTCAAGGTAACTGTTAAATAAGCAACACCCAGGACAAAAGATCGGGAATGGAGCGCTGATAAAGTTCCTCTTTGAAAGCGTTCCCATTCCTGACCTGAAGACCTGCAGCAACACTGAAAAAGGACGATATGCACGTTTCTGTACAAATCGTCCTTTTTTCAATGCAAATGTTCTCTATTCCTGCCCACACACCGCAATATACGCAGGCCTCAATCCAGAACCTTTTTCAGGTCGGAGAACCGCTCCAGTTTCCAGCGCACCTGCGGATGCGTCGCGGCCTCGCCGATCCCCGCACCGTCAAATCCACCAGCCACGGCCGCGTCGATGCCCGCCAGGGCGTCCTCCACCACCAGACAGTCCGCCGGGTCGAGTCCGAGGAACTCCGCCCCCTTTAAGAACACCTCGGGATCGGGCTTGGAGTGAGAGATGTTGGTTCCGTCGCTTATGGCGTCGAAATAGTCTCCCAGACCGATGCACGTAAGGATCCTCTTCGCATTCTTACTGGAGGAGCCGATGGCGAGCTTCGCCCCGGCCGCCCGCAGCGTATCCAGCGTCTCCTTCACCTCGGGCGAGAGATCCGCCGGTGACATCTGCTTTAACATCTCAATATACATTCCGTTTTTCCGCTCCGCCATCGCGACCTTTTCTTCCTGGGTATAGGTCTTCTCACTCTTCTCCAGAATGATATCCATGCAGGCCATCCGGCTCACACCGCGCAGACGGTTGTTGATCGTTTCATCAAAATACACGCCGATCTCGTCGGCCAACGCCTTCCACGCCTGATAGTGATACTGATCGGTAAAACAGATCACCCCATCCAGATCAAAAATAATCCCCTTGTATCGCATTTTCCCTATATTTCCTTTCCAAATAATATTGGCTGCCATCTGGCTGAATAACATGTCTGCGCCACAAGCACACCTGTAAGTCCATATCCGCAGGAAAGATTCCGATGGCAAAAAGCATTTTACGACTTACCACTTCTATTTGTCAATACGGTATTAAATGTTCGTAAACTTTCATGCCTGTTTCGACACCACCACACATGAAAGTCGATTGCTTCGTGCTTTCAGCACTCTCGCAATCGCCGCCGGTATTCGCAATTCGCGCTATCGCGCTATTTGCTCATACCGTCTTGGTTGCCAAATGTCTGTACGTCCTTGCGTGCAAGCACGCAGTCCGTACAGCC
>JAJQCL010000111.1:22595-39272 GCA_021202715.1 Lachnospiraceae bacterium | reverse complement strand
GGGTACGCCCTTCGGATGTGCGGTCCGATGCATGACGGAACGACCCGCCAAAACATGAGAAAACGGAGGAAAACCGTATATGAAAGAGAAAATGCTGGCGGGCAGGCGCGCGCTGGTTACTGGTGGGAGCAGCGGGATCGGCCGCGCGGTCGCCCTGACTTATGCCCGGGAGGGCGCGGATGTGGTGATCTGTGCGACAAATCCGGAGAAGCTGAAGAAAGTGGAAGGAGAGCTCCTTGAAACGGGTGTGAAAGTCCTGTCACTTGTCTGTGACGTGGGAGATCCGGAGCAGGTCGGGAAGACGGTTCGGGCCGCCGAAGAATTCCTGGGTGGGATAGATATTCTGGCGAACATTGCGGGAATGTCCCCGAAGAAAGAAGGAGGCTTTAAGATTCCGTTTTATGAGCTGACCACAGAGCAGTGGAACAGAGTGATGGACGTGAATCTGAATTCCATGTTCTATTTTTCCCGGGCCGTGGCTCCGGGTATGATGGAGCGCAAATATGGACGGATTGTCAATATGTCCTCCATCGTAGGGCTGACGAACAGTGAACATGGACCGGCGGCCGCATGCTATTCCACTTCAAAAACGGGAGCGATTGGTCTGACAAAAGCCATGGCGTATGAGCTGGCTCCCTACGGCATTACCGTCAATGCTGTGGCGGGCGGTCGGATCGCTACGGAGATGTCTGCTGCGAATAATTCCTATTATAATGATTTGCATATGAAGCTGATTCCCATGAAGCGATTTGGAACGACGGAAGAAGTTGCGCATGTCTTTGTGTTCTACGCATCCGAAGAGGCCTCGTATGTGACCGGCGATACCTGCAATATCACGGGCGGCTGGTATATCTGATCGGAAAACATGAAACGATGGTTGGCGTTGGCCTTCGTGCGCAGCGCGGGCTGCATACGCAGCCCGCGATTGTGTGTATCAGGCTCCGGTTTTAATGTCAGAGGGGTGTTGGAAAAATCTGCGGAATATGCTATACTCATTTTGTTCTTTAAGGCCAGGTGAGAGAAAGCGCACAGGTGACGCAGTGAATCTTCAACAACTTTATTATTTTCAGGCGATTTATCAGTGGAAGAACTATACGAAAGCATCTGAACAGCTGAATATTACACAATCCAGCCTGAGTCATTCTATTTCAGATCTGGAAAAAGAGCTGGAAGTCCCTCTCTTCTATAAACAGGGGAGAAATATTGTGCCATCCGAATATGCGGACCGGTTTTATCTGCACGTGAACCGGATCACCGAAGAACTGGCGGAGGCCCGGCAGGAGATTCGCGATCAGCTGGATCCTCAGACCGGTACGGTCCGTATTGGAATGTCCCACACTCTGAGTAATGATTTCATGCCTGGAATGATTCGATGCTTCTGCAGTCAGCCGGGATGTGAGAATGTGCGCTTTGAATGGAGTGAGATGGTTGCGGCGGAGGTGAATCAGGCTCTGTGCGAACGGAAAATCGATCTGGGATTCGGAGCGCGGATCGAGGACAGTGCGCTGGTATTTTCCTTCATCAGTGCGGATAAAATGATTCTGATCGTGCCCAGAGATCATCCCCTCTCCGGACGGGAGACCGCTGCCCTTCAGGAGATCGACGGGGAGCCTCTGATTACCTTTACCCGTGTCTGCGGAACCCGCTATGATATTGACCGGCTGCTTCGGGACAATGGCGTGCATCCGTCAAGTATCCAGGAGGCGGCGACAGAGAAGCTGATTGCCGGACTGGTGGCTGCTGGCCGCGGGGTGGCGATCGTGCCGGTGGTTCCGGATCTGTCCATGTATGATGTGATCCAGATCAGGCTGGAAGGAGAGGCGGTAGAGCGTCCCATGTATATGGAATGGCTGCGTGATGATTTTATGAGACCTGTGGTGCGCAGCTTTCGCGATTTTGTTGTGAGAAAGGTCTCAAAAGCATAGCCTTTCTTTGGTTAAAATGGGCGTTGTGAAAACTTTGAGAAGGACAGCGGGGCACCGGCGATGGCGGCCCGCTTTGCGCGTGTTGTTTCCTGAAGGGCGGCCGCGGCAGGAGGATGAGATGAAGATCATTGTCGGACTGGGGAATCCCACGGACAGATATGCGGGGACACGTCATAATATGGGGTTCGGCGTCGCCGATGAGCTGGCGGAGCGTCATCAGATACGGATGAGCCCCGGCCGTCACCGGGCGCTTTGCGGAACCGGTGTCATCGAAGGGGAAAAGGTGCTGCTGGTGAAGCCGTTGACCTATATGAACGCCAGCGGGGAGAGCGTGCGCCCCATTGTCGATTATTACAAGGCAGAAGTGGGGGACGTCATCATTGTTTACGATGATATCAGCCTGGATGTGGGGCAGATTCGTGTTCGTGGGAAGGGGAGCGCCGGCGGACACAACGGCATGAAGAGCGTCATCGCTCATCTGGGGAGCAGTGATTTCCCGCGGGTGCGTGTGGGCGTCGGGGCGAAGCCGCCGCAGATGGATCTGGCAGACTATGTGCTGAGCCATTTCCCGAAGGAGGAGCTTCCCACCGTGCGGGAGTCTTTGCGGACGGCGGCAGACGCCGTGGAGATGATTCTGTCGGACGGTGTGGAACGAACAATGAACCGTTATAATGCGTATACAAGGAAACTCAGCGAAGTCAAGCCGTCAGGCGAAGACTGAGCGCTAAGTTTCCTGTATACATGCGGCGCTTAGCGAGACGAGCCAGAGGCGAACGTCGAGCTTAGCAGAGTCGTATATAAGAAAATCGCAGGGGGAGGGAACGCCGGACGGACGGAGCGATTCCGAAAAGGATGGCGGAAGAGCATGACATTTCACAGTCCACTCGAGGAGCTGATACAATTTGAGGAGATGAAGAAGGCGCTGATGGCGGGGCGGGGGCCTCTGGCCGTCAGCGGCTGCGTGGATTCTCAGAAGGTTCATCTGGCCTGCGAGCTTTCGCGGGAGACGCCGCTGCGCCTGTTTATTACGTATAATGAGAGCCGCGCCCGGGAAATCTGTGAGGACGCCCGCTGTTTCCATGCCCCGGTCTGGCTTTATCCGGCGAAGGATGTGCTGTTCTATCAGGCAGACCTCCAGGGGAATCTCCTGAGCCGGGAGCGGATGGCGATCCTGAAGGAAATTCTGGAGGAGGGCCGCGGTACGGTAGTGACGACCGTGGATGCCTGTATGGACCGCATTGCCTCTCCGCAGGAGGTGCGGCGGCGCCGCATCATGCTGCATCCGGGAGATCCGTTAGATATGGAAGAAATGCGGGCGAAGCTCACGGCTCTGGGCTACGAACGGCTGCCGCAGGCGGAGGCCACGGGACAGTTCGCCATCCGGGGCGGCATCCTGGACATTTTTCCGCTGACGGAGGAGAATCCGGTGCGTGTGGAGTTGTGGGGGGATGAGATCGACTCCATTCGCCGTTTTGCTCCGGAGACGCAGCGCTCGCTGGAGAATCTGGAGGAGATCTGCATCTATGCGGCGACGGAGATGCCGGAGACAGGGGGCGCGGCGGTCTCTCTGCTGGAGTATTTTCCGCCGGAGGCCGTGCTTCTCCTGGACGAACCGGCCCGTATGGAGGAGAAGGCTCAGGGCGTGGCGAAGGAGTTCCAGGAAAGCATGGTGATGCGGCTGGAGCGCGGCTATACCAGCGAGGAACCGATGCCGGAGCTTCTTTCTCCGGAGGAGGTCTTTGCCGCTCTGGAGCGGCCTCGCACGGTGATGCTGACCGGCCTGGAGCAGAAGCGGTGTGTGATCCGGGAGAGGGCGCGTTTTGCCGTCGAGGGGAGGACGATCTACAGCTACGAAGGGAATTTCGAGGGGCTGATTAAGGATCTGAAGAGCTGGAAACGGGACGGCTTTCGGGTCATTCTGCTGTGTGGCTCCCGCACCCGGGCCGAGCGCCTGGCGGGAAATCTGCAGGACTATGAGCTGGCGGCTTTTTACTCCGAGGAAGAGGAGAAGGAAGTGCAGCCGGGGCAGATTCTGGTGACCTACGGGAATGTTCACAAGAGCTTTTCCTATCCGCAGATCAAATTTACCGTGATTTCCGAGGGGGATCTCTTCGGCCGGGAAAGGAAGCGGAAGAAAAAGAAATCCTCCTATGAGGGAAAGAAACTCCAGAATTACGCGGAACTCTCGCCCGGGGACTATGTGGTTCATGAAAACCATGGTCTGGGTATCTATCAGGGAATTGAGCAGGTGGAGGTGAGCGGCACTTCCCGGGATTACCTGAAGATCACCTATGCCGACGGCGGTAATCTGTATATTCCTGTGACGCAGATGGATCAGGTGCAGAAATATGCCTCTGCCAATACGGACCAGGCACCGAAGCTGAATCGTCTGGGCGGCCCGGAGTGGAAGAAGACCCGCAGCCGCGTGCGGCGGGAGGTAAAGGACATTGCGGCGGATTTGGTTGATCTCTATGCAAAAAGGCAAAAGGCTAAAGGCGTCGTGTACGGACCCGATACCGTGTGGCAGAAGGAATTCGAGGAGCAGTTTCCGTTCGAGGAAACGGAAGACCAGCTGAAGGCCATCGAGGAAGTCAAGGCGGACATGGAGAGCGGCAAGATCATGGACCGTCTCCTCTGCGGCGATGTGGGCTACGGCAAGACGGAGGTCGCCCTGCGGGCCGCCTTTAAGGCGGTGCAGGAGGGGAAGCAGGTCGCTTATCTGGCGCCGACGACGATCCTGGCCCAGCAGCACTACAATACCTTTGTTCAGAGAATGAAAGACTACCCGGTGAACGTGGAGCTGCTCTGCCGTTTCCGGACAGTGACAGAGCAGAAAAAGACCGTGGAACGGCTGAACCGGGGCCTGACGGACATCGTCATCGGCACACACCGCCTGCTCTCGAAGGATGTGAAGTTTAAGGATCTGGGGCTTCTGATCATTGATGAGGAGCAGCGCTTTGGCGTGGCTGCCAAGGAGAAGATCAAGAAATACAGGGAAAATGTGGATGTTCTCAGTCTGACGGCCACCCCCATTCCCCGAACGCTTCATATGAGTCTCATCGGAATCCGGGATATGAGTCTTCTGGAGGAGCCGCCCATGGATCGACAGCCCATTCAGACGTATGTCATGGAATACAACGATGAGCTGGTCCGGGAGGCGATCCAGCGGGAGCTGGACCGAAATGGACAGGTCTATTATGTGTACAATCGGGTGGGGACCATCCGCGAGATCACCGGCCACATCGCCAGTCTGGTCCCGGACGCCACGGTGGCTTTCGCGCACGGGCAGATGAAGGAGCAGGAGCTGGAGCAGATCATGCTGGATTTTCTCAAGGGAGACATTGACGTGCTGGTCTCCACGACCATCATCGAGACCGGACTGGATATCTCCAACACCAATACCATTATCATCCATGACGCGGATCGGTATGGGCTGGCTCAGCTCTATCAGCTGCGCGGACGGGTGGGGCGATCCAGCCGTTCGGCGTATGCCTTTCTCATGTATCGGCGCGACCGGATGTTGAAGGAGGTCGCTGAGAAGCGTCTGCAGGCTATCCGGGAGTATACGGAGCTTGGCTCCGGCATTCGGATTGCCATGCGTGATCTGGAACTGCGGGGTGCCGGGAATCTTCTGGGTGCGGAGCAGCACGGCCACATGGAGGATGTGGGATACGACCTGTACTGCAAGCTGCTGGGAGAAGCCGTGCAGGAGGCGAAGGGAGAGCGAAAAGCTCTGGATTTTGATACCAGCATTGATCTGGAGCTGGACGCTTACATTCCGTCCTCCTACATTCACAACGAATCGCAGAAAATGGACATTTACCGGCGAATCGCTTCTGTGGAGACTGACGCCGAGTACGACGATATGCAGGATGAGCTCATTGATCGCTTTGGCGAGCCGCCGCGCGCCGTTCAGAATCTGTTAAAGGTGGCCCGGCTGCGGGCATTGGCCCGGGAGGTGTATGTGACGGAAGTGACAGGGAGCCGTGAGAGGCTCAGGCTGACCCTGTATGCCGAGGCGCCGGTCGATCCCGCACGGATCCCTGCACTGATCGGACGCTACCGGGGGGATCTGAAACTTGTTACCGGAGCGACAGCGGGATTCGTATATACGGATCAGAGGAAGCAGAATGTGGATACGGAGCGGACGCTGGAATGCGTGAAAAATCTGTTAAATGATTTAAAATTGTTGCTAGATGAGTAGAAGTGTAATATAATAGATATGTTGCGGGGTCGGGGGAAAAGTGCGCTTCGGCACATTTCCGGAAAGATGCCGCGCGGACGTACGCCCGGAGAAAGGGTACGACCGAATCGGGAGGAACGAAATTTATGAAGACCATAACGCGCAAAATTGCGATGCTGCTGGCGGTCATACTGACCGTTGGTTCGACGGTCGGCTGCGGAAGCAGCACGATCGGGGATTATTCCACGACGGTGGTTGCTACATACGGTGACGAGAAGATTTATCTGGATGAGGCCAATTTCTGGCTGCGCTACCAGCAGTGGATGAATGAAGCATACTACTGGGATCTGTATACCTATTTTGGCTATGACAATATGTGGACGGCCGAATACGATGAAAATACGACCATGGGGGACTACTTCAAGGAGAATGTGATGGCGCAGATCCTTCAGACCCGGATTCTTCTGGATCATGCGGAGGATTATGATATCGAGCTGACTGACGATCAGAAGACAACGGTCAGTGACCATGTGTCAGAATTTCTGGAGTCCTACCCGCTGTTTGCGAATCAGACCGATGCCACCGAGGAACAGATGGTGGAGTGGATGGAGATGAACGCGAAGGCCAACCTGGTCGCCCAGGCCGTGAAGGACGCGGCGGAGATCTCCATCAGCGATGAGGAGTGTCAGGAGTACTCGATCGAGTACATTCTCGTAGAGGAAGAAGAGGAAGAGGAAGAAACGACGGCCGAAGAAACGACTGCAGAAGAAACGTCGGCAGAGGCTGAGGAGGAGACGACTGCAGGGGATGGGTCGGATGGGTCGGAGACCTATGCAGAGCAGACCTATGCAGAGCAAACGGCGACAGAGGCTGAGGAGGAGACTGCGGAGGAAACGACCGAGGAGGAGACGGCAGAGGATGATTCTGCTTCTGCGGTGGCCGGTGAAGAACTGGCGCAGCAGGTCTATGAGCTGGCGGAAGCAGGAACAGATTTCTCTGAGATCGAGGAGTCGCTTGGCGTGACATCCAGCACAGCCAGCTATCTGGTGACCGGCGAGGAGTCCACGGAGATCACCTACACCACATCTGCTGAGATGGAAGCGGGTGAAGTGCAGATGGTTCAGGAGGAAGGCACCGGCTGGTACATTATTAAGAAGACCAACGATCTGGATGAAGATGCCACCGAAGAGAAGCGGGAAGAGCTGACGGAAGAGGCAGAGGACGAGGCCTTTAACGAAGTGTACGCTGAGTGGGCGGAGGACGCTCCCACCTTCAAAGTAAAGGAAAAGATCTGGTCGCAGATCGAGATCACGGATAAGATCTACGAGGAGGAGACCACCGAGGAAGAGACGACGGACGAGACGGCTGAGGAGACGTCGGAAGGTGAAAACGCCGCGGAGGAAACTTCGTTGGATGAGTCAGAACTCAGTGCCGAGCAAACTTCTGCCGAGGATACATCGGAAGCGTCTTCGGAACAGACGACCGCGGCAGAATAAAAACGAATACTATCCCAGGGGAGTTTCCCCTGTCACCGATAAGGAGGAGGGGAAGGAATCTGTAGAAATATGGATTCCTTCTTTGGTTTTTATGAAAGAAAGAAAAAAAGATCTCTTTGATCGTATCATGGAAAGGCCGGGACTTCGCGTATTTGAACCCTTCTATCAAAAGCACCGGGAGGTGCTTCTCTATCTGCTTTTTGGCGGACTGACCACCTTCATCAGCATCGGCAGCTACGGCTATCTGATCTGGCTGGGGGTGGAGCCGCTGCTCGCCAATGTCATTTCCTGGATTTTGGCGGTGCTTTTTGCTTACGTGACCAACAGCACCTGGGTCTTCGAGGCGAGGCCGCAGGGCTGGGGAGAGAGGTGCCGCCAGATCTTCAGCTTCTACGGAGGGCGGGTGGCCACCCTGTTGCTGGAGGAAGCGATCCTGCTGCTTTTTGTAGAGCTTCTGGGGTGGAACGCCATGCTGGTCAAGGTAGCAGGTCAGGTGCTGGTGGTGGCGGCAAACTATATTATCAGCAAGCTGTGGGTATTCCGGAAGAAATAAGAGAGAAATGCAGCAGAAAATCGAAGGAGGCGGCAGCATGCAGGGAAGATTGTGTAAAATCCGTCAGTTTATGGATGAAAAACACTGGCAGTATAATTACCGGGAGGACGAAGGGTGCGGCGTTCTGGAATTCCTCTATCGGGATCGTTCCTATCACATCTGGGAATTTCAGGACGACGACGGCAGCTTCGGCGCCGAGTCCAATGTGCGGACCTGCGGCCGGATGGAGGATTTCACCGGAGAGTATCAGGAGCAGATCCTGGAGATCATCCGGGCCTGGCTGCGGGATGAGCGGGCACAGGCAGGACGACAGTGGTGAACAGGCGCCGGACGGACGGAGACCCTGCGGATCAGCCCTTTTTCGCGATTTGTTTCATGCAGATCCAGTAATTGCGTGTTTCCGCATCGGAGGCACGCTCTTTGTGATACTCCAGCTGGGACAGCTCCAGAACCCAGTCCCCGCGGACGCGGCCGAGGGCCAGGCAGCGCCGTGCCTCCTGCTGCTTTCCGCGATCCGCGCCCGCGCGCCGGAGATCTGCCAGTACCTGGCGGGCGGCCCGATCGTAAACAGGATGGAAAAATGAATGGATCTGTGCATCATATGCTAATTCAAACAGATGGTTTTCGCCGCTTTCGGGCAGAAAGCAGATATCCTCGGTGGTTTCTTCCATGTGCAGATAGTACAAAGAGGCCTTTTCTTTGCCATCCTTTCGGCGGATGATTCGTCCGAGGCGCTGGGTTCGCTGCCGCTGTGTGGATGTTCCGGAGAGGATGATGCCCACGGAGGCGTCCGGGATGTCAACGCCCTCGTCCATGGAGCGACAGGAAATAAGGATCCGCAGCTCGCCCATGCGAAAACGCTCCAGTGTGTTTCGGTTTGCCTGTGTTCCCATCTGAGAGTGACAACGACCGACCTGCCCTGAATATCGTCGGTTCAGGCTCCGGTACAGCTCTTCGGCCTGAGAGATGCGTTCGCTGAAAATCAGAATCCGTTCCTGCGGATCAAGCAGTTCTGTCAGATCGATGGCACAGGAGAGACGTGCCGAGGCCAGGCACACCAGACTTTTCCTTTTATACGTGACATTCAGATATGTCTGAGCCAGACGGGCAATTCCTGGATCCTTTGCGGTGCTTAACTGACGCAGTTCCTCGAAACGTTCCCGCTGCGTTGCCGTTTTCAGAGAGGGAACTGCCTGAATCAGTCGGGTATAGCAGTAGGTCAGCGTTTCTGTCAATTCCTCATACTCTGTCCGCTCTTCTTCCTGAAAGGTCAGTGCGATGTGGAAAATGTCGAAGGGACAGACGGTTCGCATGGCCGATGCGCGGATCATATCGTAGGAATAAATGCGCGGTCCCAGCACCTCTTCGAGGGAGTCGGCGTCTGACGCGGAGGGCAGGGTGGCGGAGAGCCCCAGAGAATAATAGGCGGCTGTTTTCCGGTCTATGCGGGTCAGAAATTCGAAGATTCGATGATTCTCTCCCCGGACGTAGTGATGGCATTCATCCGCGATGAGCAGGATGGCCTCCCCCGCGTTTAACTGTGTCAGAATCTGGCGCGCCAGTTCATACCGCGCTGAGTTGATTACATAGATCATGTATTTGCGGTCCGCCGGATCCCGGCGCCCGCCGCCCCGCAGCCCGATGGGGGTCCGGGAAGTTCTGGAGGACATCACGTGACCCTCCATGTCGTGGCCCACTGTTGTCTGCTCAGAACCCGACAGATGCTGGCGCAGGGCTTTTGCCCACTGCTGCATCAGCGCGGCGGTGGGAACCACAATCTTTACCTGTACGTCCCGGCCCAACTGCTTCTCCAGTGCGTCGATCGCGCACAGGGCAAGCCGGGTTTTTCCCGAGCCTGTAACGGCCTGCACGGTTCCTTTTCCTCCATGTGCAAGCCATTGTCTGAGGCATTCTTCCTGCCACTGATAAAGAGAGCTTTCCATTTGTGGTTCCTTTCCCACCTGCGTCGTCCCGGTACTGCAGGCAGCTGTATTTTCCGATGATATTGCAGAAAGCATGGGAGATTTTAACGTTATCATAGCACAATTCCTGATCGTACGAAACATTCAGTTGAAAAAACACAGGAGATCGTATATACTTTTTGCAGAATACTTTACAAAGGATATGTCGATATGAATTATGAAGATTTATACCAGTCGTTACTGCCTGATGAGAAATCACTGAAGGATACGGTGTCTTCGCTGCAGAAGCTTTACAAAACTGTTTCCAGAGAGACCGAGAATGGAGATATCAAGGGACTTTCCAGAGACCTGAATACTTTGAAGCAGACGGCGGAAGCATTGTTGGCTGTGATTCAGAATCTGGAGGATTCGGTGGAAGCCTTTGACGCGAAAGCCTATTTTGAAAGCGGTGATTTCGCGAGTCAGGTGCTGGATCTCTGCCAGGAAATGGAACTGGATGTCCAGGGAGAATTTCCTGTCTATGAGATGTTTCCCTATCGGGTACGGATCGATGTGGAGAACCAGGATGTTTATCTGGATCGGAAGCGTATCCCCTGCATGCGCCCTTCGAGCTTCGTAAAAACAGTGAAGGCCGGACAGGATAAGCTGAAAAAAGCTTCCTTTAATGCACAGGGCTTTGCTGCTGAACTGGCGGATGCCTATGATCTGGCAGTCCTGAAGCTGCGTCGGAAGCCGGAATCCGATATTTATCTGACGAATCTGTACAAGATCCTGGCTCCGATGAGCCGCTTTCGCAGGGATTATGATATGCAGAGCTTCTCATATGACATCGCTCGTCTTTATGCAGAGTTCATGAATGGCATGACGGAGACAAGGAACGGGCGTTCTTTTGACTTTGGACCGACCCGTTTTAACCGGCGGGCCATCCGCATTCTTGACGCCAATGGGAAGGAGCAGTTCCTGGCAACGATTCGGTTTTTTGACAAGCAGGAGGAGACAAAATGATGCCTGACTTTGATGAAAACGCTGTCCGGGAGGGAGATTTCTGCGGACTCGATTTTCTGGCAGATTTCTGGCGGGGAAAATACCTGGAGGAATATATCCGCGATGGCGGGAGCAAGATAAAATTTGTGACCGGACGCCCCGGGAGCGGCAAGACACATTTCCTGCGGCGGATGACCGGCCTGGCGCAGGAGGAAAACTATAAGACCGTACAATTCTCCGCAAAGGAGATATGGATGCATGATTTCCGGGATATCTATGTGGAAATCCTGAATCAGTGCGATTTGATGGATTGCCTGCAGGCAGTCAGTCTGAACGTGATCCGGGAGATGGGGTATGACCCTGCGGAGATCCCCGAGGGATTGCGGTTTATCGATTATCTCTCTCAGAACGGCGCCGGAGATCCGGTGACACGTCGTGAGATTCGCACCCAGCTGCGCCGCCTGTTTCTGGGGAATCCGCTTCTCGACAACAATTTCGCGCTGGCTTGCAGTATGCTCACAGGCAGTATCCTCGGATACCCTGTTCTCGAGGAACAGAGCCGCGAGCTGCTTCTTGCCTGGCTTCAGAGCGACCGTACGGTAAAACTCTCTCAGCTGCGGGCGTTGGGCTTCTATCCGGCGCGGATTAATCGTTTCAATGCCCGGAACATGCTTCGGTCTCTGGCGGAGATTGTTCATATGGGTGGTTATTCCGGTATCTTTATTGCCATTGATGATCTGGAGATTCTTGTCAGTCGCTCCAGCCTGGAGGCCGTGCACTATACCAAGATGAAGCGAGAGGATACCTATGAGAGTATTCGCCAACTTATTGATGACATAGACAGTATGCATTATGTCTTCTTTACGTACGCCTTCGACCGGGAGCTCATTGATAACGAAAATGCCGGCCTGAAATCTTATCAGGCGCTCTGGATGCGCATACAGAATGAAGTCGTTGGGGAACGCTTCAACCGCTTCTCTGATATGGTGGATCTGGACCGTCTGGCAGCGCAGGAGTATACGCCGGAAATTCTGGCAGCCATCTCACGGAGTCTGGCCCGGCGCAGGCAGAATACCGCGTCTCTTAGTCTGGAAGCCGCGGCGGAGCTGGCGGCACAGGCCCGGACCGGCAGTGTCGGCGTGCCCGGATTGATCTTACAGGCGATGGGAGGTGGCGAATGATGTGCGAAACGAAGCGCCGTGAGGGATATGATTTTGAAGCACGGCATATGATCGAAGCTTTGCGGTCTGGAATCCCTTCCCGGGCTGTGGGCGCCTGTTTCTCCGAAGCGCGTCCCAGAATCATGAGGGAAATCAGTGAACAGCTGAATCAGGTGTGCGAGGATCAAAAATCCGGCGGACGAATCATCAGCGGAAAATATGGTGAAGGCAAGACGCATCTCCTGAATACAATTTTTAATTTGGCCGGAGCCAACAACATGGTGGTTTCCTACGTTTCTCTCAGTAAGGAGACTCCGATGGATAAACTTCATCAGTTTTATCCGAAGGTGATTCAGAACACGTATCTGCCCCGTCGCCAGCAGCCGGGATTCATGCATGAAGTGGAGAATATATCCGCCAATAGTCCGGTTGCCAATGAGATGCTGCTCTATGCGGCGAAACAGCTGGAGACAGATAAGCTTTATTTTCTGTTGCGTTCTTATCTGAATACGGAAGACGCAGATGAAAAATTTATCCTGCAGGCGGATCTGGAGGGCGATTTCATTGCTAACGCACCGTTGAAGAAAATCTATCGGAGGATTTTCAGTCAACCGGCGAAATATAATCTGCCTTTTTCCAAGACGAAGCATTGCGCGGATTATTTTAAATTTATGAGCCATTTATTTTTGCCGATGGGCTACCATGGCTGGGTTATTCTGGTGGATGAGACAGAACTGATCGGACGCCTCGGGAAGAAGGCTCGTTTGAAAGCATACCGGAATATGGCGGATTTCCTTCTCCCGGAGCGTTGCCCGGAGGCAACCTGTACTTTCTTCGCACTGAGTGCTTCCTATTCAGAGGATGTCGTTGAGGGAAAACATGAATATGAGAATCTCGAAGCTGTCTTTCCCGATGAACCGGAGCCGATCCGCACGGTTTTAAATCGAATCAACGCGGCGGAGCAGCTTCAGCCCCTGACGAGCCGGGAAATTGAAGAAATTCTGATGAAAATTCAGGATTTTCATGGGCGGGCTTATGGCTGGACGCCGAATCTCTCGGCGGCGGCCCTGACGCGCTCTACGCAATCTGGCGGATACCTGTTGAGGACCAAGATCCGCGCGGCGATTGAATTTCTGGATCAGCTCTACCAGTACGGAAAGGCAGGAAAGACAGTGATCGATGAGCTGGGAAGGGAGACGTTCGAAGAGGAGGTTCCTTCTCTTGATGATTTTTAAACTGCTTTCGTTAACAGGACGAGACACGTTTACTGAAAAAGAAGTGAGAAGGAGACGAGCTCTTTCGTCTCCCGCACAAAAAGGTAAAAGACCGGACAGAATCGCTGTCCGGTCTTTTACCGAGTAAAATCTTAACGGCAGGGAATGAGTTACCCCCTGTTCGCTGCTGTGGCTGCCCGATGAATCCGTTCCAGCGGAAGGCTTGTTATATGTGAGATCTCCTCCGGGGAAACATGATTCCGGAGCATGGAGAGTATGAGCTGATCCTGTCCGGTCTGGACACCCTGCTCCTTTCCTTGCAGGATCCCCTGTTGCATCCCCTGTTGCATTCCCTTTCTGTACCCGTATTCCACAGCGTATTCGCCCAGATTACTCATTGTATTCACCTTCCTTTCAAGATCCGTATCCAGATCAATATGATAATCCTCCTGCAATACCTGTATTTTCTGTTTGCCTCTCAGATTCATGGAGAACAGCACATTGAGCATACCGGTCAGACTGCAGGGATTCTCCTTCTCCTCATTCAGGGTGATCTGCACGATTGACATCTTGTCATAGAATTCTTCCTGATTCGGAATACCCGGCGCAATGTCCCGCTTGGCCATGGATACTTCTGAGATGGCATTGCCGATGTACGCGGGGGCATTCATGCAGATCCAGATCGAATAAACCTTGCGGATGCTGTCGTAGTCCTCTCCTGAAAAGTCCACGCCCTTCTGTGATGAAACCATGCGGCTGACGTAGTATATGCCCCGGCTCCAGATATGATAACCAGGATGAAAATCCTTCTGACCTTCTATATTCACGTAGATTTTGCGTCGTTCAGCGCCCTGAGGAAGATATACGGCCAAGCGGATGTCATAGGAAATGGCTCCCTCTCCGGGAATGTTGCTCTCGTTGGCGAGCCCCATGATTTTTTCCGCCCTTCTGCGGGCAGGAACATAATCCGGGGATATTTCCGTCTCTTCAATGCAGTTTTGTATTTCCTCCAGAGTAAAATCAGAAAATTCTAACATCGTGTGGCGGAGAATCCAGGCCAGAATCGTTTTACTCGCTAAAACGGTCTTACAGTGAGAATCATACTGCGATTCCAGATCAGCCTGCAGGATGTCGCTTCGAAGTTCTTCATTCATAGGCGCTTCTTTCCTTTGATTATAAAGGCTTACAGTTTTTTCTGCAATACTATTTTACAGGGGATTCTCAGAAAGTCCACAAACAAAAAGTGATGGTTTTTCCATCACTTTTTGTCAGGGTAAAATTTGAAATTACGCGTTTCCGGAGAGCTCCTTCCGGAAGAATACAACCTGGAATGGCACGGCAATAATGAAAGAAAAGAAATCGGCTGCGGGCTGTGCCATCTGGACGCCGGTCAGGCCCAGAACAGCCGGGAGCAGATAGATCAGCGGGATGAAGCAGAGGCCCTGACGGCAGCAGGCCAGAAAGGTAGCCCGAGTGCTGAATCCCAGACTCTGATGAATCTGATTGACATACGTGGAGTAGGCCATGAAGGGCATGACAGCGCAGGCGTAGTACAGAGCGGTCGTGCCGATGCGGATGACCTCCGGGTCGTCCGCGCGAAACCAGGAAATGACGGTTCCGGCGTGGAGCGCCAGGATCACAGCGGCCGCGGTCGCGATGACCGTGCCCAGTTTGGTTGAGAAGACAAAGGCTTCCCGGACGCGCGCATGGTTTTTGGCTCCGTAATTGTATCCGGCTACGGGCTGGAAGCCCTGACCGATTCCCAGGACGATGTTGCGCACCAGCAGGTAGATCTTATTGGAAATCGTGACGGCCGCGACGGCTGCGTCGCCGTACAGGGAGGCCTGCCGGTTCAGCAGGGCGGAGGCCAGACTGGCCAGCCCCTGGCGGCAGATCGTCGGGAAGCCGGTCCGGACAATGAGCAGATAGTCCTGCGGATGGAGGCTGACATACCGGGGATGCAGCTTTACGATGCTCCGGCCCCGCAGGAAGACGGAGAGAAGCAGCAGGAAGCTGACGCATTGACTCAGCACCGTAGCCAGAGCGGCTCCGGCGATGCCCATGTCGAAGACAAAGATGAACAGGGGGTCAAGGAACATATTCAGGATGCCGCCGGTACACAGACCGATCATGGCCATGGAGGCTTCCCCCTCATAGCGGAGCACGTTGTTGAGGACAAAGGCAGCGCACATGATGGGCGCTCCGGCCAGGATGTAATGCGCATAGCTGCGGGCGTAGGGCAGAATCGTGTCCGTGGAGCCGAGGAGACGCATGAGGCTGTTCAGACCAAACTCGCCGAGAATCATCAGGCAGAGTCCGAAGACGATGGCTGCCGCGAAGGCGGAGCTGGCGTATTTATGTGCTTCTTCTTCCTGTTCCGCGCCCAGCCGTCGGCTGACAAGGCTGCCGGCGCCCATGCCGATGCCGAAGCCCACGGCCTGGATGATGGACATCAGGGAGAACACCACTCCCACGGCGGCTGTGGCGCTGGTGCCGATCTGCGCCACGAAATAGGTATCCGCCGTGTTGTAGATCGTGGTGACCAGCTGGCTTGCCGTGGTGGGGATCGCCAGAGAGACGATGAGCCGGGGCATGGGGGTCTCCAGCATGCGCTTGTGCTGTGCTTCTTTATCGAAATTCATGAAATACTGCCTTCTTTCTCCGGCTGACGTTTACGGACGTCAGTTTGTTCCTGCGCCTGCCGCCGGTGCATCTGCCTTTCATTCACGGTGCGATCCGTATGACGGGCCTGCAGCTTTTTCGTTGTCCCAAGTATAGAAGAGAAGTCAAAAATTGTAAATAGGAAAGAGCGGGGATTCTTTCCGGTAAAACGGGATCTTTCTTCCGGAACCGCGGGAATTAGCGGTTGATTTTCCCGCCGTTCTCCGTTACACTATCATTGTACGCAGAATCGTAAAGAGATGAGGAAGACAGGACTCGTTTCGGGGCGCGGCGGCCGCAGGCCGCTGTGAAGGAGGAATTTCAGCATGACGAGAGAAGAATTTGCGGCGCTGGCCGCCGACGGTCCGGTTATTCTGGACGGAGCTGTCGGCACAAACCTGTACCGGAAGGGGATGCCGCGGGGGGTCTGCACAGAAGAATGGATTTATGAGCATCCGGAAGCGATGGCCCCGCTGCAGAAGGCCTATGTCGAAGCAGGGACGCAGATCCTCTACGCGCCGACCTTCTCGGCCAACCGCGTTGCGCTGAAGGGATTCTGTCTGGCAGATCGCCTGGAAG
>JAJQCL010000111.1:12782-22585 GCA_021202715.1 Lachnospiraceae bacterium | reverse complement strand
TTTTTTTAATTGAATAGCGTATGTAGGAGATCTACACTGGCATTGTGAAGGAAACGAAGAAAAATGTCGAGGGAACCGGTGTGCTGGTGGCGGGAGATCTGACCACGACCGGACAGATGCTGGAACCCTTTGGTCCGATGAGCTATGAGAAGCTCCTGGACGTCTATCGGGAGCAGATCCGGATTCTGGAGGCGGCCGGTGTGGATTTGCTGGTGGCGGAGACCATGCTGGGCGTGGAAGAGACGATGGCGGTGGTGGACGCAGCCATGCAGGTCACGGAGCTGCCGATTCTCTGCTCTCTGAGCCTGAGTGCCGATGGCCACGCAATCTATGACGGCACCGGCGTGGAGGCGGTGGAGACTCTGCAGGCGATGGGCGCTTCGGCTGTGGGGCTGAACTGCTCCGTCGGGCCCGACCAGCTGGAGGCGGTGGTTCGATCCATGCGGGAGGTGGCTGAGGTACCACTGCTGGTTAAACCCAATGCGGGAATGCCGTTCATCGATGAGAAGGGCGAGGCCGTCTACTCAATGACGCCGGAGGAGTTAGCCGGATACATGGAGGTGCTGGTGGAGGCCGGCGCAGGTCTGGTGGGCGGCTGCTGCGGAACCTCTCCTGATTATATCCGGGCACTGTGCCGGAGACTGGGGCGAGCGTGATGGAGACAGACATCTGTAAAGTGGATCTGGACAGGGAGGACGGGCGTCAGGCTGTCCGCCGGGCCGCGAGGATCCTGCGCGCAGGCGGGCTGGTGGCCTTCCCGACGGAGACAGTATACGGTCTGGGCGGGGACGGGCTGAATCCGGCGTCCTCCCGGAAGATCTATGCCGCCAAGGGGCGGCCGTCGGATAATCCACTGATCCTTCATATCGCCTCCCGCCGGGAGCTGACGCCGCTGGTGCAGGCAGTGCCGGAGGCGGCGGAGCGTCTGATGGAGTCGTGCTGGCCCGGTCCCATGACCCTGATCTTTGCAAAGAGCGAGGCGGTGCCGCCGGAGGTCACCGGCGGACTGGACACGGTCGCTGTCCGCATGCCCTCCCACCCGGTTGCCCGGGCGCTGATCCGGGAGGCCGGCGTGCCGGTGGCGGCGCCCAGTGCCAATCGGTCCGGACGGCCCAGCCCTACGACGGCCGCCCATGTGGCAGAGGATCTCTCGGGACAGATCGAGATGATCCTCGACGGGGGACCGGTGGAGATCGGCCTCGAATCAACGATTCTTGATGTGACCGGGGAGACTCCTCTGGTCCTGCGTCCCGGGGCGATTTCCCGGGAACAGGTGGAGGCGCTGCTCGGAGACTGTCAGATGGATCCGGCCATCCTTGGAAAACCGGATCCGAATCTGCGTCCCCGTGCGCCGGGGATGAAATATCGCCATTATGCGCCGAAAGCGGAGCTTACGATCGTGGAGGGAAGCCAGGATGCGGCGGCCCGGGAGATCAACCGGCTGGCTGCAGAGGCGGCGGAGCGCGGACAGAAGGTTGGTATTTTGTGTGCGGAAGAGTCCGCTTCTCTGTATCCGGCGGAGTGGGTGAAGAGCCTGGGTCTCCGCCGCCAGGAGGAAACGATCGCTCACAACCTCTACCGCTGCCTGCGCGAATTTGACGAGGAAGAGACGGAGGTCGTGTACTCAGAGGCCTTCGGGGACGGTCCTCTGGGGGATGCCATCATGAACCGTCTGACGAAAGCAGCGGGGTACCGCATTTTTAAAGCGGGGGAATAGACAGACGACAACAAGGGCAAAAAGCCCGCAGAAAACAGGGGGGAAAGGAGAGAGGGATGGAGCAGTTTGAGCGAATTCTGTTTGTATGTACGGATAATACCTGCCGGAGTGTGATCGCGGAGGCCGTGATGCGTAACGTCTGTCAGGAGAGAAAGATACAGATCGCCTCCCGGGGCCTGGTGGTCCTGTTTCCGGAACCCCTGAATCCGAAGGCGGTGGCCGTCCTGGCGGGAAATCAG
This sequence comes from Lachnospiraceae bacterium, assembly GCA_021202715.1. Classification (GTDB taxonomy): domain Bacteria; phylum Bacillota; class Clostridia; order Lachnospirales; family Lachnospiraceae; genus UBA3305. The sequence goes on along the minus strand of JAJQCL010000111.1, from coordinate 20,629 downwards.
ATGACCCCGGCGAAGGAGATGTCAGAGCCTCTGGAGGAGGAGGATGTCACAGGGGATACGCTGATTCTGGCGATGACAGCCCATGACCGGGAAATGATCCGGGAGCGTTTTCCCCAGGCGAAGTACGTTTATACACTGGGAGATTATGCCGGAAAGCCGGGAGACGTTGAGGTGCCGCATGGAGGGAGCCTGGCGGACTATGGCGCCTGCTGCGAGTATATTGATCTATTAGTGAAGCTGGCCGCTGAGCGTCTGTTCCGGGGAGACCAGTCATTTCAGAAAGAAAGGGAAGAGGAAATATGATAGCAATCGGATGTGATCACGGTGGATTTGCCCTGAAGCAGGTGATTCTGGCCTGGCTGGACCAGGAGGGGATCGAGTACAGGGATTTTGGCTGTTATGAGGAGAAATCCTGCGATTATCCGGAGATCGGGCATGCCGTGGCCAAAGCGGTGGCCGCGGGAGAGTATGAGAAGGGGATCCTTCTCTGCGGGACCGGCATCGGCATTTCCATGGCGGCCAATAAGGTGCCGGGAATCCGGGCGGCCGTGTGTACGGACTGCTTTACGGCGGAGGCGACCCGCCTGCACAACGATGCCAATATCCTGGCTCTGGGAGGCCGCGTGGTGGGCCCGGGACTGGCTGTCCGCATCACGGAGACATTTCTGCGGACAGAATTCTCCGGGGAAGAGAGACACGTCCGGAGAATTCAGAAGATCGAACAGGTTGACTAGGCCATTTGCCGGGGGCGGGTGCAAAAGAAAACAGTATGAAAAAAATATGGAAAAGACTGCTGGTGCTGTGCGGAATCTTTATTCTGGCAGCATCCGCCTTTGCGTTGTATATACATTTTTCGGCCAGTGAGCCGGAAGAGGATCTGGAATATGAGGTGTGGGGGAGCGCGACGCTCCCCATTGTCGCCTCGGAGATCGGAGATCAGAGAGTCAATCTTCTTCACGGTTATACCATGGAGGTGGACGATACGATCATGGAGGACACCGTGATGCCGGTGGACGAGGACGGACTTCTGCCGCTGACGGTGCTCTGCTATGACAGTACGGTGGATGCGGTGCGCTGGATCCTGACGACCCGGGATGGAAGCGAGACCATCGCGGAGAGGGACGTGGAGGAGTTGTCTCAGAATCATGAGACAGCGGAGCTGACGCTGGATCTCAGCTCTTATCTGACGGTGGACGAGGATTACCGCCTGCAGCTCATTCTGAGCCTGTCCGATGGGACGGAGGTCTCCTACTATACCCGGGTTCGCATGGGGGAGGCGCTTCATGCGGAGGACATGCTGGAGTTCGCGCTGGATTTTCACGAAGCAATGTTCGATGAAACGGAGGCGGAGGACTACACCGGTTATCTGGAATACGATGGGACGGCCGATGCGGGAACGCTGGCGGACGTGACGATCCATTCCTCCTTCAGCCAGCTGACCTGGGGCGATCTGAATCCGGTGCAGACGGGGGAGCTTTCTCTCTCCGTTCTGGAGATCGATGGGAAATTCGGCTCTTTCCTTTTGGAATATGAGGTAGAAACGGAAGATACGGAGGGGAATACGGACACCTATCTGGTCACGGAAGCGATCAGTATCCAGTGGTCCTCCACCCGGTTCTATCTGATGAATTATCACCGGACTATGACAGAGCTTTATGAGGCGGATGACAGCCGCCTGACGGACGGAACCTTGGATCTCGGCATTGTTTCCTCCGACGATGTGGAGACGCTGACCTCGGAGGGCGGAGAGATCGTGGCTTTCTCTGTGGGCGGCGAGCTGTGGAGCTATGAGGCCGCGAATGCGCGGTTGACCCAGGTCTTTACCTTCCGGGATGATGACGACGGCATCCGCAGCGGCTACCGGCACTATGATCTGAAGATCCTGGAGGTCGAAGAGGACGGGAGCATTTCTTTTCTGGTCTATGGTTATATGAACCGGGGCCAGCATGAGGGACAGCTGGGGGTCTCCTACCTGACCTATCAGGCGGACGAAAACAATCTCAACGAGATCTTTTTCCTGCCCTATGAGGGGACCTGTGAGACACTGCAGGCGGGTATTGAGACCCTGGCCTGTATGGGCGGAGACGGTCAGATGTATCTCCTGATGGGTGATACCCTCTATTCCATTGACTGGGAGGGCGGCGAGGTGGTCGTCCTGGTGGACAGTGCCACGGAGCGGAACCTGGTGGTCAATGACAGTCAGACGGCGGTGGCCTGGGAGATCGGGGAAAATGCCGGCAGCGTGCAGATCCTCTACCTCGACAATGGGGACAGCCAGCTCATGGAAGCAGACACAGGAGATCGCATTTCTCCGCAGGGTTTTATCGGGGAGGACTGTATTCTGGGGCTGAGCCATGAGGAGGACACAGCCGTGTCGGGCGCGCTGTCTGTCAATCCCTACTACGCGATCGTCATCAAGGAGCGGGACGGCGCGGAGGCGGCCCGTTACGAATATGAAGATATTTACATTGCCTCGGTCACCGTGGACGGCGACCAGGTGATTCTGGAGAGGCTGAAGAAGGACGCGGACGGGGGATTCTCCTCGATGGACAGCGATACGCTGATCCAGAGCAACCCGGAAACGACAGAGACGGAGACTCTTCTTGTCAGCCGGATGGAGGAGGACAAGCTGCGGACGTGGACTCTGTCTGCGGGCGCAGCGTCCGGAACGATCGAATACCGCGCTCCGGAGCTGGTCAGCTATGCCACCGGGGACTCTCTGAGTCTTCCTGTGATCTCCGGAGAGAGCACGTCGCTGCGCTATTATGCATTCGGCGAAGGGAAACTGACCGCGGTTACTTCGACCGCCGGATCGGCCATCGCAGCCGTGTATGAGGCCATGGGAACCGTGATCGATTCAGAAGGGCGTCTGGTCTGGGTCCGAACCGGGCGGGATGTCAGCGAGGAGCTGACTCTGGAGGAGAGTGCAGCGGTCAGCCAGTCCGGGGCTCTGGGGAACTGCCTGGAGCAGATCCTCTTTCTGGAAGGGATGGATTCCTCCCTTCTGGATGATCTGGACACCACAGGTTCCTCTCTGGAAATCCTGACGACTCTCTTCCCGGAGCGGATTCTGGATCTCAGCGGATGTACGGTGAAAGCGCTGCTTTATTATGTCGATCGGGGCTGCCCGGTGCTGCTGCAGGACAGAGAGGGAACCGTGCTCCTTCTGGTGGGATATGATCAGTACAATGTGACCTGTTACGATCCGACACAGGGCGATACCTATAAAATGGGACAGCAGGATGCGGCGGACTATCTGGAATCCGGCGAATTTCATTTTGTCGGGCTGCTCCCGCTCTCCTGAGTCCGGCGGGTGGACTTCCTTCGTCCCGCCTCTCATTCCCGACAGGTATTTTTCGGAGCAGGGACGGCGAATCTCGTCGGCTGCTTCGGGAAAAGGCATTTACAAAATGGACGGCGCGTGTTACAATGAACCGGAGAAATGATTGATTCGTGCGCGCAAAAGGAACCGTGAGACGAACAGAGAAGGTCTGATTTTCGTGACGCGGCGTCTGTTTGAGCGCAACCCCGGGATGGCCGGATACGGCGCCTTCGGGATGGCAAAAAAGGGATTGGGAGCGTTTGTCAGAAATGCAATATATTATGAAAGGTGGAAATCCGCTGGTGGGTGAGGTTGTCATCAGCGGCGCGAAAAATGCTGCGCTGGGGATCCTGGCGGCGGGCATCATGACCGATGAATCCGTGATTATTGATAATCTGCCGGATGTGCGGGACATTAATGTGATGCTGGATGCCCTCCGGGATATCGGTGTGGTCGTGGAACGACTGGGCAAGCACCGCGTGAAGCTCAACAGCGGCAACATTCACTCGGTGCGTGTGGACAACGAGTACATTCGCCGGATGCGTGCCGGATATTATCTGTTGGGGGCTCTTCTGGGCAAATATCGTCATGCGGAAGTGGCTCTTCCCGGCGGCTGTGACATCGGGAGTCGTCCGATCGACCAGCATCTGAAGGGATTTCGGGCTCTGCGGGCCAATACCCAGGTCGAGTATGGGATGGTCGTGGCGGATGCCAGCGAGCTGACAGGCGGTCATGTGTATATGGATATCGTGTCTGTGGGCCCCACTATTAATGTCATTCTGCCGGCGGTTCTGGCCTCCGGAAATACGATCATTGAGAATGCGGCCAAGGAGCCGCATGTGGTGGATGTCGCCAACATGCTCAACTCCATGGGCGCCAACGTCAAGGGAGCGGGAACCGATGTGATCCGCATCCGCGGCGTGGAACGGCTTCACAGCACAGAATATTCCATCATTCCGGATCAGATCGAGGCGGGGACCTTTATGTTTGCCGCCGCGGTAACCCGGGGCGATGTGACGGTGAGGAATGTTATCCCTAAGCATATGGAGGCCATTTCTGCGAAGCTGACGGAGATGGGCTGTGAGGTCGTGGAGTTTGACGACAGCATCCGCGTGCTGGGGAAGCCGCGGCTGTATTCGTGTAATATCAAGACCCTGCCTTATCCGGGATTCCCCACGGATATGCAGCCGCAGATGGGCGTGGCGTTGACCATCGCCGAAGGAACGGGGATTATCACCGAGAGTATTTTCGAGAATCGATTTAAATACGTGGACGAGCTGGCCAAGATGGGCGCCTTCATCAAGGTGGAAGGCAATGTGGCCGTGGTGAGCGGCAATACGCGTCTGACCGGCGCCAATCTGGTGGCTCCGGATCTGCGGGCCGGTGCGGCTCTGGTGCTGGCAGGCCTGGCCGCGGACGGCGTTTCCACCGTCGATGATATCCAGTACATCCTGCGGGGGTATGAGAATTTTGACCGCAAGCTGAGACGCCTGGGGGCGGAGATCGAGCTGGTGAAGGATGGGCGCGAGGCGCAGAAATTCCGCCTGCGGGTCGGGTAACCCCGAAGCTGCTTCGAAAAATATACATAACGCACGGAATGGCGGGCGCGGCATACACTTCCTGCAGATTGTAGGGAGAATTTCTCTGGACAATACCAACTTCATATGATAGCATAAACATACTCTTATTTCGAGTGGTGGAGACGAAGGATCGATGATACCACGGCAACCCCTGAAAGATGGAAGGTGCCAACACGGAGCGAGCAATCGAACAATAAGGGGATTCGGAACTTGTTTTGCGCATTCATCGGGTCCACTTTTGTGGGCCCTTTCCTTTTGTCAGACACGCAGTGACTGGAAACGTTATGAGGGAAATTTCTACTCCGGTGTACCCGGATCAGGAGGACAAATGACATGGAAAGAACATTATTTACTTCGGAGTCGGTGACGGAAGGCCATCCCGACAAGATGTGCGACCAGATCTCGGATGCGATTCTGGACGCGATCATGGAACAGGATCCCATGGGACGTGTGGCCTGTGAGACGCTGACAAACACAGGCTTCGTGGTGGTCATGGGGGAGATTACCACCAGCGCGCAGATCGATATCCCGAAGATCGTCCGGCAGACGATCCTGGACATCGGGTATGACCGCTCCGAGTATGGCTTTGACGGAAACAGCTGCGCGGTCTTTACGGCGCTGGATAAACAGTCCGGCGACATTGCGATGGGCGTGGATCGGGCTCTGGAGGTGAAGGAGAACCAGATGGATGAGGAAGCCATCGGGAACTTCGGCGCCGGCGATCAGGGCATGATGTTTGGCTATGCGACCAACGAGACACAGGAATATATGCCTTATGCCATCGCTCTGGCGCATCGGCTGGCGAGACAGCTGACGAAGGTGCGCAAGGACGGGACGCTGCCCTGGCTTCGTCCCGACGGCAAGACGCAGGTGACGGTGGAATACGATGAAGCGGGACGCCCCGCCCGTCTGGACTGCGTGGTCCTCTCGACCCAGCATGACCCGGATGTCTCTCAGGAACAGATTCATCGTGACATCCGCCGGTACGTCTTTGATCCGATTCTGCCCGCCGACATGGTGGATGAGAAGACAAAATATTACATCAATCCGACCGGACGCTTTGTCATCGGCGGTCCGGCAGGGGACAGCGGCCTGACGGGTCGGAAGATCATCGTGGATACCTACGGCGGCTATGCCCGCCACGGCGGCGGCGCTTTCTCCGGGAAGGACTGCACGAAGGTAGACCGTTCCGCAGCCTACGCAGCCCGCTATGTAGCCAAGAATCTGGTGGCCGCGGGACTGGCAGATCGATGTGAGATTCAGCTCTCCTATGCGATCGGTGTGGCCACGCCTACTTCGATTCATATTGAGACCTACGGGACCGGAAAGCTCTCCGATGAGAGGCTGATCGGGATCATCCGGGAGAATTTTGACCTGCGTCCGGCCGGGATCATCCGCATGCTGGATCTGCGGCGTCCCATCTACCGGCAGACGGCGGCCTACGGGCATTTTGGCCGGGATGATCTGGATCTGACCTGGGAGCGGCTGGATAAGGTGGAAACGCTGAGAAAATACCTGTAGTTTCCTGCTGTGAAATGGTCGCCAGCGCCAGACGCTCTGTCAGAATAGCGATGAATGCGCCGCAGGTCGGTTTCTCCGGCAGAGGGCAATCGGCGGCGCGGCGCAGGAGGTCGGCATTTTCCTGCCAGAGGACGGAGATGAGCGTGCGGATATTCCGGTCGATGCAGCAGGGAGAGACATGGTAATAGCGGGCTGCGCAGGGATAGATTTCCTTGGTCAGGGAGAGAGCGCGCGGCCACGCATTCAGCGAAAGGCTTACGGCGCAGGCTGTGTACCCGAAGCCTGTGTAGCGGGGATTGGCGCCCAGGCGCAGAAGGAGGCGGCGGACTTCCTCGTAAGCGGGATCGCTTTCGGGAGCGGCTGCCCCGGAGAAGGATTCCTGCGGAGGGCGTCGTGTATGGGAGGACAGTGACTGGTTCATGGGGAACCTCCTTTCATGGATCATAAATCGCTGGTATGAATGACTTTGTATCGTTTGCGACCTGCCGATCGCGGGCATCACGGCCGGAGCGGGAGGTGGGTCGCTTTGTCGTCTGTAGTAGAATTTACAGAAAAAAGCGTCGCATGGTTATGAGGCATGTCTCATAAACAGAAAATTTTGTCGAAATTTCTGGGGCGTTTTGCGGCGGGGCTTTTCGGCGGCTCTCGAAACTACTTGCAAAGAACCTTTTTACGGTGTAGAATGTAGAAGGTCGTGGTGAAGCCGCGGCGCATATGAGATCAGGGCCGCTGCGGCGGCTTACGATAAGAGAGGTTTTTTGGTTATGAGCAAGGAAAAGATGGACGCCTATAAGGCCCATAAGGCAAACCGCAAGCAGGAGATTGCAAAGGAAAAGAGGAGAAAGAAAGCGGCCAAAGCCGCCTGGTATACGATGGGAGCGCTCTGTGTCGCGGGAATCTGTGCGGCTGTGGGACTGACCGGCTGGAATTCGTATAAGAGCTACATAGATTCTCTTCCTGATTATAGTGCAACAGAACTGATCGTCGACGACATCGTGGGGATCCTGGAGACGGAAGAGGAGACCGAGGAGGCGGAAGAGACCGCCTCGGAGGACAGTGAGTCGGAAGAGACCGTTGCAGAGACGGCGGAGGAGAATACCGCGTCAGAAGAGACGGCCGCGGAAGACACGGAATCCGGAGAGACCGAAGAGGCGGAGTAACAGACCAGGGAACGTGGAAAAAGATCAGGCAGGAGGGGCGGCTTTTCCGCCGCCTGCCTATGAGACGGAGCTGTGTACGGATTCCTGTGCACAGCTCCTTTTACAAAGAACGTTTGAAATATGAAACTGGGACGGTTCGCGGGGGACCGGCCGGGGAGGGAGAACATGTATCAGATGGATTTCAATACGCCCTGTTGGATTCATTTCATCGGAATCGGCGGGATCAGCATGAGCGGCCTGGCGGAGGTCCTCCTGGAGAGAGGG
>JAJQCL010000111.1:299-12772 GCA_021202715.1 Lachnospiraceae bacterium | reverse complement strand
CGGGTCCCGGTCCCCCGGCTCCGACATGGCGGCCTCGCCGCTGACAGATAAGCTGCCCGGGGCGGGGGCGGGGATCGCCCTCGGACAACGAGCGGAGAACATCGAAGAGGGGATGCAGGCGGTCGTCTATACAGCGGCGATCCATCCGGACAATCCGGAACTGGCGCAGGCGATCGCGCTGGGGATTCCCACTCTGACCCGGGCAGAGCTGCTGGGACAGATGATGAAGAACTACCGAACCGCGGTAGCCATCGCCGGAACCCATGGCAAGACCACGACCACCTCCATGGTGACGGAGATCCTGCTGGCTGCGGACGCCGACCCCACGATCTCCGTGGGAGGGATGCTGGACAGCATCGGCGGCAATATCCGCGTCGGCCGTTCGGACTGCTTCGTGACGGAGGCCTGCGAATATACGAACAGTTTTCTGTCATTCTATCCGACGGTGAGCGTGATCCTCAATGTCTGCGCGGATCACCTGGATTTCTTTAAAGATCTGGATGACATCCGGCATTCCTTCCGGCTCTTTGCCGAAAAGCTGCCGGAGAACGGTCTGCTGATTCTCAGCAGCAATATCCCTGACTATGAAGAACTGACCCGGGGGCTTCCCTGCCGGGTGCAGACGGTGGGAATCCGGCCGGAGGATGATTTCCGCATGGATAATCTGCGCTTTGACTCCCTGGGACGCCCCTCCTACACGCTCTATGAGAACGGAGAGCCGGTCGGAGACGTCTTCCTGGGGGTGCCTGGAGAGCACAATGCCTGGAACTCGCTGGCGGCCATCGCCGTGGCCAGAGAGCTGGGGCTCTCCTATGCCGTAATCCGTCAGGGACTGGAGCATTTTGCCGGGACGCACCGCCGCTTTGAGCGCAAGGGGACTCTGCCGGGGGATGTGGTGGTGATCGACGATTATGCGCATCATCCCGATGAGATCCGCGCTACCCTTGAGACCGCGAAGAAATGCGGTCGGGAGAAGGTGGTCTGTATTTTCCAGCCCCACACCTACACCCGAACGAAGGCACTGATGGAGGAATTTGCCGACGCGCTTTCCCTGGCAGATGAGATCGTGCTGGCGGAGATCTATCCGGCCCGCGAGACGGATGATCTGGGAATCAGTTCCCGGAATCTGGCAGAGCGCATTGCGGCCCGGGGGAAATCCGTCCACTATTTTGCCACATTCGGGGAGATCGAGGAGTACGTGAAAAAAAATTTGTTCAACGGGGAAATGTTGATAACTATGGGGGCCGGAGACGTTGTAAAAGTGGGAGAAAACCTGCTTTCCCGCTAGTTATCCACACTATCCACAGGTTTATCAACAATTTGGACGGTTGATAAACCTGTGTTTTTTTGTCGAAAAACCGTACTTTTCCACGAAATCCACAGTTTCCACAATGTCCGGTGCGGGATTTCAGGACAGGAAATCACAGTTTGCAAAACAAAATTCGTGTGCTATACTGTGAAGGTCCCCGGTCGGGGACAGGAAACGGAGTGAAGATTTTGCAGATCAGGAATCAGAATCAGACGATGACGACAGAGGTGTCAAATCTCTTCATTGATGAATACATGGCGGAGGCCAACGGGGAGTTCGTGAAGGCGTACCTGTATCTGCTCCGCCTCTCCCAGACGCCGGGAGAGGATGTGTCCGAGTCGGCTCTGGCAGATCGTCTGAACTGCACGGAGACGGACGTAGGGCGGGCTTTGCGCTACTGGGAGAAGCAGGGACTGGTCCGCCGCGAGGGGGAAGAGCTGTTGTTGCTTCTGCCGACTGAACGGAGTGCGGCGTGCGGCCGGACACAGGCGGCGGCCTGTGTGACCTCCGAGGCGGGGGCCGCGGAGAGTATGGAAGCCGCGTCTTCTGCGGTCGGAGAAGAATCAGACGGACGTGGAGCGAAAAAGAGTACGAAGAAGTACAGCATTTCCCAGGACTCTCTGGATAAGCTGCAGGAGGATGAGGAGTTCCGGCAGATCCTGTATGTGGCGGAAAAATATCTGGCACGGCCCCTGACGCCCCGGGATATGCAGCTTTTTGCGTATCTGTATGAAGACCTGCATTTTCCGGAAGATCTGGTAGAGTATCTGGTGGAGTACTGCGTGGGCGGCGGCCACCGGAGCTGTCGCTATATGGAATCCGTCGCTCTGGGATGGCATGCCGAGGGCAAGCGGACGGTGGAGCAGGCCAAAGAATCCCACAGGGCCTACAGCAAAGCGAATAAACAGGTGATGAAAGCTTTCGGGATCACCGGGCGGATGCTGACCAGCGAGGAACAGAAATTCGTGGAGCGCTGGACCGGAGAGTATCAGATGTCTCTGCCTGTCATCACGGAGGCCTGCGGCTGTACGATGACGGCCATCCACCAGCCGAGCTTCGAGTATACGGAGAAGATCCTTGCGGGCTGGCGGGAAGCCGGTGTCCGCACGGTGGAGGATGCCCGGGCCTGCCGGGAGCAGCGCCGCCAGAGCCGGAAGAGATCACAGAGGGAGAGCCGCGAGGGAGCCACTTCCGGAAACCGTTTTCAGAACTACGAACAGCGCAGGATTAATTACGACGAGCTGCTGAACCAGGGAGGCATCAATGTATACAGCGGCAGGGAGGCGTGACCGATGTCCTTGACGAATTCACAGTATGACAGGATCCAGCGGGAATACAGCCGTCGCCGCGCGGCGAACCAGGAGAAGCAGCAGGAGCGGATTCGCGAAGCGTTTGCCCGGATCCCACAGCTGCAGACGCTGGAGGAGACCCGTGCAGATCTGGCCTTCCGCCGGGCGAAGGCTCTCCTGGCAGGCCGGGAGGAGGAAGCGGCGCGCTGCGCCCGTCAGAGCCGGGATCTGAGGGAAGAGCGGGAGGTGCTGCTGGCAGGAGCCGGGTATCCGGCCGATTACCTGGAGCTTCCCTGCGATTGTCCCCTCTGCCATGATACCGGGTATGTAGATGGGGAGAAATGCCGCTGCCTGAAGCGGGCGATGATCGATCTGCTTTACCATCAGTCCGCGATTCAGGAGAATCTGGAGAGGGAGAATTTCTCGTCTTTCTCCTATGCGTTCTATGCGAAGGACCGCATCTCTCCCGGTGCGGAGGTGTCGGATTACGACATGATGAAGAAAAACGTGGAGATCGCCTGGGAATTCATCGATCATTTTGGCGAACCGCCGCAGAACCTTCTTCTCATGGGGCAGGCGGGGACCGGCAAGACCTTCCTCTCCAACTGCATCGCCAGAGAGCTTCTGGACCGGTATCATCCGGTCATCTATCTGTCTGCGGGACAGTTCTTTGATGTGCTGGCGAAGCAGGCTTTCTCCCGGGATGAGGAGAGCGAGGCTGCGGAGACGGAGCAGTATATCTATGACTGCGATCTGCTGATCATCGACGATCTGGGAACGGAGCTCTCCAATGCCTTCGTAGGTTCCCGTTTATTTGCCTGCATCAACGAGAGGATCCTGCGGGGAAGATCCACGCTGATCTCAACAAATCTCAGCATGAATGACATGCTGCGCATTTATACAGAGCGTGTGACATCACGGCTCATCGGCCATTACAGGATCCTGCGTTTTCCGGATCAGGACATCCGGATCCTGAAAAAAATGAGACAAGGAGAGGCAAACCATGACTGACGAAAAGACGAAGGAGAGATGGAATCTTCCTCTGGGACCGCTGGCGCTGATCGCGCTGCCCGGCTGCGAGGGACTGGTGAACAGCGTGGATTCCTATCTGGCATCCTGGAGGAGAAACCGGCCGCTGGAGGTGTCCGGTTATCAGAAGGATTCATATCTGGTGGGTGTGTCTCTTCCCCGCTTTGGTTCCGGCGAAGCCAAGGGCATGATTCAGGAACCGATTCGGGGCGATGATCTCTATATCGTCGTAGACGTGTGCAATTACAATGTGGAATATTCCATGTACGGGGAGACCAACCCCATGTCGCCGGACGAGCATTTCCAGAATCTCAAGCGCGTGATCGCGGCGGCGGCCGGCAAGGCCAAACGGATCAATGTCATCATGCCCTTTCTGTATGAGAGCCGCCAGCACAGGCGCGCGGCCCGGGAATCTCTGGATTGCGCCATGGCGCTGCAGGAGCTCACCTCGATGGGCGTGACCAATATCATCACCTTTGATGCGCACGATCCCCGCGTGCAGAACGCCATTCCCATGAATGGTTTCGAGACCATCATGCCGACCTACCAGATGGTGAAGCAGATGCTGAAGACAGAGGAAATGATCATCGACAGTGATCACATGATGGTCATCAGCCCGGATGAGGGCGCTGTGGGACGGGCGATTTATTTCTCAAATATGATGGGGCTGGATATGGGGATGTTCTATAAGCGGAGAGATTATACGCGCATCGTCAATGGCAAGAATCCCATTGTGGCCCATGAATTCCTTGGCAGCAGCGTCGAAGGCAAGGATGTCATCATTGTGGATGATATGATTGCCTCTGGAGAGAGCGTCATCGATGTGGCGCGGCAGATCAAGGAGCGGCGGGCAGGCCGGGTGTTTGTCTGTGCCACCTTCGGTCTGTTCACAAACGGCATGGCAAAGTTCGACCAGGCCCGGGAGGCCAGGCTCATCGACCGCATCTACACGACCAACCTGATCTATCAGAGCCCGGAGCTTCTCAGCCGCGATTATTACACCAGTGTGGATATGAGCGAATATCTGGCGACGCTGATCGACAACCTCAACCACGACACCGGCATTGAGAGCCTGCTGAGCCCTACCTTCAAGATCCAGAAGCGGGTGATGGAATTTAAGGGAAATCAGTAGACGGGAAAGCGCCTCAGAGAAATGATTTCAGCATGAAAAACCGTGGATTGAAAAATGCGCTTCGCGTATTCTTAAAAAAGAGTGGGACCTCAGTCGTCCCACTCTTCGTCGTATTCGAGGATCTCGCCGGTCAGGGCGTCGATCGTGCATTCATACTCGGTTCGTCCCTGGAAGAATTCGATCTCATAAACCAGAAGCCCGTCGTCCTTCTCCATCTTGGCTTTCACGAAGGTCACCTCTGAGGCAGAGAGACCGGCCTGTTCGAGGGCGATCGCTTTGGCCTCGTCGAGGGAAATCCGGGAGCTCTCGGTAGATGCTTCGGTTTCGAGTACCCGGTTTTCGCGGGATTTGCTGTAGACAGAGCCGTCCGCAGCGCGGATTTCGTATTCATATTCTGCGCTGTCGGTATAGAATTCAAAGTCGTAGACGGAAATGCCGTTTTCACGGTCTGAGGCAGCTTTGGTGAAGGTTACTTCGTCTTCGGAGAGACCCGCATCAGCTAATGCGACGGCTCGGGCTTCTTCCAGAGAAATCGAGGAGGCAGCTGATTCATTTGTAAGAGAGCTTTCTGTTTCGGGGGTGTTGGTTCCTGCCTCCGGAACAGAGCTTTCTTCTTCCCGAAAATCGCTTTCAGTTTCCGCAGCAGAGGTTTTTTCCTCCGCGGCGGAGGTCTCCGCCAGGACGACCTCATTCCCCTTCGGCGCGATGGCTCCGGTGAGAGACAGCGCAGCGTAGGCACCCAGCCCTCCGGCCAGGATTAGAATGACTGCGGCGCAGACGATGCAGGCGATGATCCGGCCGGGGGATGAAAAGAAATTTTTCATAATGTTCACCTCTCACAGGTTTTCTATGTTCTGCCTGAAGGATAACACCCACAGGATAAAAGACAATCAGGAACTCAGGCCGGACGGCATTTCCAGCGTGAATGTGCTTCCCTGGCCTGGCGCGCTTTCGACCCGGACCAGGCCACCGTGGAACTGGGCGATTCCCTGGACCATGGCCAGCCCCAGGCCGCTGCCGGCGCTGCCGCGGGAGGCGTCCACCTGATAGAAACGGCGGAAGATGTTTTCCTGCTCCTCGGGCGCGATGCCAATGCCGTCGTCCTGCACGGAGAGGAAGACACGTCCCTCCCCGGTGGTCAGATGGACCTTCGTGTGTCCCCCGGGGCTGCCGTACCGATAGGCATTGCTGAGGAGATTCGTAAGGAGCCGACTGAGAAGCATCCGGTTTCCGCAGATATGCACCGCCGGTGTGAGCTCCCAGGTCAGTGTGATGTCTTTCTCACGGATCAGTGCCATATCCGTGCAGACATCCTCGACCAGCTCCGTCAGATCGAATTCTTCCTTCTCATACCGCTCCGGCTGCAGCTCCAGACGACAGTAATCCAGCATATCGCTGACGAGCCGGTTCATCCGGCGTCCCTGACGCTGAATCACACGTAAGGATTCTACATATTCCTCGGTGGAGCGCTCCTGTTCCAGCGTCAGTTCGCACTGGGCGAGGATTACCGAGACCGGCGTGCGCAGCTCGTGGGAGGCGTCGGAGACAAATTGCTGCTGGGCCTGGAAGGAATCATCCAGCCGGGCGAACATCTCGTTGAACTGGTTCGCCAGACGGTGCAGCTCATCGCCTCCCTCGCCCAGCTCGATGCGCTGTTTGAGATCGTCCCCCTGGCGGATGCGCGCTGCCGTGTCGGAGATCTGATCGATTGGCCGCAGCGTGCGCCGGGCGATGAGGACGCCGCCCAGGATGGCGAAGAAGACCAGACTTGGCAGCAGGATCAGGGAGATGCGGGAAATGGAAGAGAGCTGTACCTCGCCCTGCGTCTCCGAGACCACGCCGCGCAGCCAGAGTCCCTCCAGTCCTTCGCCGTTCAGGTAAATATCATAGACATAATACTCGGTGCCACCCGCATCGACCGTTTGTACCTCAGCGTCCTCGAACGACAGGTCGGTCGTGTAGCGGGCAATGGGATTCTCCCCGTAGAGCAGCGTCCCGTCCGACTGACAGAGGGAGGTGTGCACCTCGTTTACCTCATCGAGAAAATCGTCGTCGATCTCCAGAAACCCGTCGCCATAGGAGACATAATAATCCACCTCGTTGTTGCGGCTCTCCGCTTCCAGGGAGGTATAGTATTCCACCTCGTCAATGTTGTGGGTCACAGCCTCGATGAGGTTGTCGCGGATGGTCTTTCTGATCACCTGCCAGCTGGCCGACAGAATGACGAAATAGGTAAGAATGATGACCAGAATCAGAGCCGCGGAGAACCACAGGGTGATCTTTGTACGGATGGAGGTGTCTCTCAGACGTTTCACTCTCAGGCGCTTCACGATTTGGGACCCTCCCGCAGGACGTAGCCCTGGCCGCGCACGGTCTGGATCAGCTTCACATCCTGCCCGCTGTCGATCTTCCGGCGCAGATAGCTGATATACACGTCCACGACATTGGTGCCGCCCTCATAGTCATAATTCCAGATGTGATCCTCGATCTTCTCCCGGGAGAGGACGATGCCCTGATTGTGCATCAGGTACTCCAGCAGAGCATATTCCTTCGCGGAGAGGGAGATCTCCCGGCCGCCCCGGGTGACGCGTCTTGCCGCGCAGTCCATGACCAGATCGCCTATCGACAGCTCACTGGTGGCGTGTCCGTGAGAAATGCGGGTCATGGCGCGGATGCGGGCCATCAGTTCCTCGAAGGAGAAGGGCTTCACCAGATAGTCGTTGGCTCCGGCATCCAGTCCCTTCACCCGATCCTCAATCGAATCCCGCGCTGTCAGGAAGAGCACCGGCGTCTTCTTACCGGCGTCCCGCAGGGCCCGCAGCACCGTATAGCCGTCGGCGCCGGGCATCATAATATCCAGAATTACTGCGTCGTACTCCGCGCAGGCCAGCGCGTCCAGCGCCTCCTGCCCATCCAGGCAGCTGTCCACACTGTATCCGTCAGAAGTCAGTTTCTGCGTGACGATGCGGTTCAGATCCCGCTCGTCCTCCGCGAAAAGAATGCGCATGGTTGTCCTCCTCTCTGGAAAGCTGGGGTAAGTATATACGATGATTATTAAGGAAAGGTTAGAAATCCGTGTCTGCAGTGTCAGTATAGTCCAGACGAAGGGGAATGTCAAAGGAGGATTTATTTCACAGGATTTTCCTATTATGACAAAAAAAGAGCGCCTCATCGGCGCTCTTTTTGAGAGGAGAAAAATGTATGAAAACTACAAAAAGTAGAGGATGTCAGACGGCCTTGCGGCCGCCGTTTGTAAAACGAAAGAGGAGAAAAATGTGTTCGATATATGGAACATCCGGGAAAGCCTCCCCGGATGGGTCTTTGCTTTCTTTCTCTTATGGTTCATATGATACCGGCGAAATGTGAATGTGTTGTGACATGAAAATTATGAATTTCTAAAAAGTTTCCCGGAAAACTAAAAAAGTATAAAGACATCGGAACCTATTTGGCCTGTGAAAAGCCTCCTTCGTAGCTACAGATCATTTGCTCGTGTGAGAAAACAGGATTCCACGCTCAAGCACTTGACATACGACAAGCAATTGAGTATACTTCCAGCAGGAGGGGTGTTTATGGGCAGAGATGACGTGATCCCTCAAATTCTGCGGGATAAGATATGGGAGATGATCTGGAAAAGGTGGTGCGTTTATGAGAATCTTTGCAATCAGGGATGAGAGCGCGGAGGAGAAGAAGGATCTGGCGTGGCTCCTCTATTATGAAGCGGAAAAGCGGTTTTATATTGAACTTCCTGAGGACGCAAATGAATGGGAAACGCCGTTGCTTTTATCTTCTTTCGTAAAAAAAGGGGAGAAGACCGTTGATTCTCATTGGAGTAAGGTCTGGGTGCAGCAAAGGATCGTCCCCCCGGATCGACAGAATATCGGGCAGGTGCTTAAGGACAATGGCCTGAAGGAATACGATGAATTCGAACTGCTTTTGCTGGCGATGGGCCGGTGCGCACAGGATGACTGCTATCTTACTCCTCTGGAAGAGGAAGAGTTGCCGCCGCAGATACAGGCACGTTTTGAGCGACGGGTTGAGGATGTGCTCTCACTGGGTCGCAATACGTTGCTGGTCTTTTTCCGGGACGGAGAGGTTCGAAAATGTGATCTGACGGGCTGGCTTGAGGCGCACACGCGGTTTTCGATTCTGCTGAAAAGAGGAGAACTGTTTGACAAAGTAAGGGTAGAGACCGGGGGACATGGCGTTTCCTGGGATGAGAATATGAGTATCCCGGACTACGTTTTATATCAAAGTGGAGAAGCTGTCCCGCTGACGATGGAAGATTTTTACGTCATTACGGCCCGGTGCATCATCAATACCAGTGAGGCGGCGGAGATCCTGAACTGCTCCCGACAGAATATTCAGGATCTGATTCGCCGGGGAAAACTTCATCCGGTCAAAGCGACATCCCGGAGTACGCTTTTGCTGAAAAGTGAGGTACTGAAAAGGATGCGAACAAAGATTGATTCAGAAACGGCTTTATGATACTCTGGGAGTATGACAGGGGGAGGAAGAGCGGATGCTGAGAAGGACTGGGCAGTTCAGAAGGATGTTCCGGCGCAGGCCGGAGAAAAAACGCAGGAAAAAGAGCGCCTACACGATCGACTGGAACTGGAGGGCGAAGCAGCGGAAAAGAAAGAGAATCCAGCGGGCGCTGCTTCTTGTGTGTGTGCTGGCGGTGGCTGGGATTGTGACGCTGGTGATTAGGAAATCAAAAAACTCCACCTCGGAAGCGGAGGGGGAGGCGGCGGAAAAGTCTGTCGCGGCGGGGACGATCACTTCAAAGATATGGACGAGGGACGAGGAGGGAGAGATTACTTCGCTGGTGCAGCGGTATTATGAGGCGCTGCTGACGACCGATACGGACACGCTGAACAGCGTTCTGGACGCCTCTGTCACTCTGGATGCGGCGCAGGCAGCCGAACAGGGCGAATTCATTGAAGCCTATGAGGACTTTGTCGTTTACACGGCGGACGGGGCGGAGAAGGGGGAGTACGCGGTCTACCTTTCCTGCTCCATGCAGTTCGTTGGGATTGAAACGTCGGTGCCGGAACTGATGCCCGCCTATGTGAGGACGGATGAAGAGGGAACACTTCGCCTGATTCCGTATTCCTTCGGCGGGACGACGTATTTTGACGAGGAGATGAACCAGTGTGTGACGGAGGCGGCCGCGGCGGATGATTTCCTCTCCACCTGGCAGGAGGAAGTGCAGACAGCGTATGACGCGGCGCTGATGGAGGATGAAGAGCTGAACACCTTTGTCGCGGCGCTGGAGGCCGCGGTTGCGGAATCCTGAGAGTGACGGCCGATTCCTGTAAATCCAGTGTTCTTCCAGGCTTTTTGGCTCTTGTGTCACAGCATAAAAAACGACGGCTCACCACATTCAGAACGATTGTGGCTGTACCGTCGTTTTTGTATACGCAAGGGTGCGTAAGGATTTTTTCCGGCTGATGCCGTTTTTATTTCTTATACAGGATCCGCACGGCGTTGAGTACGCAGAGCATGGTGTCGCCGGTGTCGGCGAACACGGCCATCCACATGGAGGCGATGCCAAAGAGGCCGAGGATCATGACCAGAGCCTTGATGACCAGGGCGAAGACCACATTCTGCCAGGAAATGCGGCGGGTGAAGCGCGCGATGCGGACAGCCTGAGGGATGGCTTCCATATTGGAATTCATGAAGACCACGTCGGCCGCCTCGATGGCAGCGTCAGCGCCGCTTCCCATGGCCGCACCCACATCGGCGCCGGCCAGGACCGGGGCGTCGTTGATGCCGTCGCCGACAAACATGACGCTGGTGTGAGCTTTGCGGATCTCGCCAAGCTCGGTCAGCTTATCCTGGGGCAGCAGCCGGGCGTGGACTTCGTCGATGCTGGTGGCGGCGGCCACGGCCTCCGCGGAATCCTGGGCGTCGCCGGTGAGCATGGCGGTGGTAACGCCGAGCTTCTTTAACCCGGCAATGGCGCTCTTGGCGTTGCTCTTGATGGTGTCGGCGATCACCAAATGTCCGGCGTAGACGCCGTCGACAGCCAGAAGAACCTCGCTGCCGAAGCCCTTCTTTTCATATTGCGTGAGGTCGATGCCGGATTCCTCCATGAGCTTGCGGTTGCCGCAGAGCACAAGACGTCCGTCGATCTCTGCCCGGATGCCGTGTCCGGCGATTTCTTCCAGCTTCGACGGGCTGGCCAGAGGGAGAGATTTCTCCTGTGCCGCCGTGACGATGCTGTGAGCGATCGGGTGGGTGGAATTCTGCTCCGCACCGGCGGCGAGGGAGAGCAGCTCTTCCGCAGGGAAATCCCCCGCAGGGCAGATTTCCTGAACGACGAAGTTGCCTTCGGTGATGGTGCCTGTCTTATCCATGACAACGGCCTTCACACCGGCCAGCTGTTCCACAGCCACGCCGCCCTTGAAGAGGATGCCGCGTTTGGAACCGGCGCCGATCCCGCAGAAGAAGGACAGCGGGACGCTGAGAACCAGGGCGCAGGGGCAGCTGATGACCAGGAAGGTCAGTGCCGTGTAGACCCAGTGGTTCCAGTTTCCGGTGGCAATGGAAGGAATGATGGCCGTGCACAGAGCCAGGATTACCACAAAGGGCGTGTAAACCCGGGAAAAACGGGTGATGAAGCGGTCAATCTGCGGCTTGCTGGCGGCCGCGTTTTCCACCGAGTCGAGAATCCGTGTTACCATGGACTCCTCCAGCGGCTTCGTCACGCGGAGCTTCAACTGGCCGGAGGTATTCACGCAGCCGGACAGGACTTCGCTGTCGATGCTGACCGCGACAGGCACCGGCTCGCCGGTGATGGCGGAGGTGTCGAGGCGGCTCTCGCCCTCGACGATGACGCCGTCCAGAGGGATGCGGTCGCCGGGGCGTACGAGAAGAATATCGCCCACCTGGGCTTCCTCCGCAGGGATGACCCGCACAGCTTCTCCGACCAGAAGATTGACCACCTCCGGGCGAAGGTCGATGGCATCCATGATCTGTGAGCGGCTGCGCTCGGTAGCCTTCTGCTCGAAGAACTCTCCGATGCGGTAGAAGAGCATGACGCCCACCGCCTCAGGATATTCGGCGATGGCGAGAGCCCCCAGCGTGGCGATGCTCATCAGGAAATTCTCATCGAAAACCTGGCCGCGGGTCAGGTTGCGGAAGGCGGTCAGCAGGACCTCACCGCCGAGGATAAGATAGCCGATGAGGAAAATGGGCAGAGTGACGGACAGCTCCAGTCCCTGATGCTCCAGGACCTCGCCGACGATGAAAAGAACGGCGCCGAGCACGATGGTCAGCAGATCTCTGGTATCCTCGGAGAGGCCGCTTTTTTTCCCGGCCTTGCCTGTCTCCGGTTCCGTTTCGCTCTTTTTGGGAGCGGCATTCCGGGGGACGACGCGCACCTCCGGTTCGATGGAGGCGCAGATCTCCTGAAACTGGGGAACCAGACGGTCCGGGTTCGGCCCGGTGACGCGCAGCTGCTTTGTGGCGTAGGTGACGGAGACGTCAGTGACACCGGGCAGATCCCAGATGCGCTGTTCCATCTTGGCGGCGCAGTTGGGGCAGCCGAGATTCTCCAGGATGTAGACCCGCTTCTCGTGCCCGTCGTCGGGCATGGCCTGCGGAGGCTCGGCATTCGCCGCTTCGTGGTGGTGGTGGTGCTCGTGCCCGTCGTGATCATGTCCGCAGCCGCATTCGGCGTAAGGCTTGTGGGGAGGCTCGTGCCCGTCGT